>CALPIT020000248.1 GCA_943323705.2 Streptomyces griseus | reverse complement strand
TCCCTACCATCACCATAGAACCCACCTCCTCCTGCTGCCTGGTAGCTTTCCGTGTTACTAGTTGTAGCTCCATTGATGAATCCGCCTTGACCAAGCGTTGCCATGCCAAAACCACCGTAAGGACTTACCAATCCGGGTGAGCCATCATAATTGGATGCACCACCACCGCCACCACCGGCAATCAACAAAGGAGTTATGGTTGAGCCACTCACTTTGACAATGGTAGAAGATCCGCCACCGCCACCGCCACTGGGATTATTACCATTGTTTTGCCCCTGTTTTCCAGCTCCACCAACTGCAATCCTTAGTGTATCACCCGCCTGGAATTGAATGTAGCACTGAACACTGGCGCCATATCCCCCTATGTGGCTCAAGTTACTGGCCGGTCCACCTTGAGCTCCGTTGGCACTCAAAAAATACCAACCGGTAGTGGGCACTATATAATTTTGAAAGTTGCTGCCCTGGAAAGTAAAATTTTGTGTTGTTTGCTGTGCCCATCCAAATAAATTGAATAGAGCAAGCAACGTTAGCATGTTTAATTTTTTCATTTTAGTCGAGTGTTTTTATTATCAGATGAACCCATTTTTTCCATTTCAGGATTGAATTATAAAAACTTGAATTATCGTGAGTTTGAAAAATATTTTCAAAGAATTGAGTAGTTTTATCATAAGTTGTTTTGCAGATATTTTGAATTTTCTTGTAATTTTGACGCTGATATTATTACCAGCAAAATAGGTTTTGGCTAAATTATAAATATGCAACTATAAGTACAATTTTTTAAAGTGCTATAAATGTGCCATATTTTATATATTATTGATTTACATATTTTTATTACTTTATAAAATAAATAATATGGTATTTTAATAGCACTTATTAAATTATAAAAAGTACAGATGAAAATAAAAAACAGCCATGTCATATTAATTTTAATAGTTCTGACAAGTGTCAATACAACTCTTTTTGCTCAACCCTCTGCACAAAAAATACAAGAGCAAATCGAAAAAATAGCATCTAATCAATACCAAAATCCATCAGCCGGCAAGTTGGATTTGTTTCACTTGCTCGAAAAAAATCCAACAGCCCCCGATTCTTGTAAAGGATATATCTACATGACCCTTGCCACCAGTTTTGGAATGCTCAATCAGCTGGATTCGGGCTTATGGGCAGCTGATAATGCATTGAGACTTTACTCCAATAAAGACTTTAAAAAAGCCTACGCCCTCCGAACAAAAGCCATCCTTTACCGATTGAAAGGAGAGTATGAACAGGCCACTTTGGCCATCAAGGCATGCCTTGATCTAAACGACAGCATCTGGAAAAACCAGTCATTCAAAGCCGTTGCCCTGCAGGAATATGCCAGTTTGTGCAATGACCAAAACAATTTTTACCAAGCTACCAGCCTCTATCTGGAAGCCCTTGATGTTGTTAATTCGCCTAACAATAAAGACAAAAACACCATTTACAACGCATTAAAAATCGAGATCAATCTGGCCGAAGCCTATGCACTAACTGGCAACCATGGTTATGCCATTCAGATTTTTGAAAAAGCTTTACCTCAACTGGATTCTTTGAAAGATTACGATGGTTATATAAGGACCGGCTATCAACTGGCAGAGTCTTATATTCAAACTAGCCATTGCAAATCTTCGGATAGTCTTGTGGGTGTTCTTTTACCGGTAGCACGTCAACTGAAGAACGAGGAACTTGAATCCTATTTGATTTTGAAACAGGGAATTTCTCAAACAACACAAAATAACTATCAGGAGGCTTTGACCTTTTATCGTCAGGCATTCAAACTCATGGATAAAAACCATTCGGCATTTATACTGGACTGTGCAATACCTTATTTGACCGCATTGAAAACCACAGGGGGAAGTTCGGAGGCAATCAGCATCATGAACAACGAAACTGTACAATCTTCATTTAAAGGTGCAAAAAATGAAGATTTACTCAATTTCAAAAAGATTGCGATTCATTTTATATGGAACCAATTTTCCCCCTCTCAACTTAATGAGTATTATCAAAACATTCTGCATTTATCTGACACTGTGATGAGCGAAGGACAAAAACAAGTGGCATTGGAACTGCAGGCGAAGTATCAGTTTGAACAGCAAGAAAAAAATGCTAAGTCACTTGTCAGGGAAAATGAATTACTGCGAAAAAGCGAGGGATATAAGCGAAAACAGATGTATTTGATTATATTAATTGCCGCTTTTTTGTTTACAACCATTGTTCTGTTTTACCTAAGGGTGCGTCAGCGTTCACGCATACAGGCCCAGGAACTTGATATGCAGAAAAAAGAAAATGAAATCCAGAAGCAGCAAACAGCATGGGCTATACAAGAAAAGAATTACCGCGACCAGATGCTAGAGCAGCAAAAAATCGTTTTGTCTCAAACCCTTTCTGATTCAGATGATCTGAAAGAAAAAATGAGACAGCTAGTAGATGAACAAGCTATTGAACGCAGAAAAGAATTGCTCGAACACTTTGAAAAAGCCAAGGATGACAAGATGGGAGTGGAGAAATTGCTGGTTCAATTCAACAGCATACATCCATCTTTTGTTTCCGAACTTCACAACAGCTATCCTAAATTGTCACAATCTGATTTGCAATATTGTATACTTTACAGGATGAATATTTCCACCAAAGAAATCGCCTCTCTGTTACATGTCGAGCATCGAAGCATTTACGCTAAAAAATATCGTATCATGGAAAAGATGGGGTTAGGAAAGGAAGACGATTTTGATCAGATTGTTTTTAATAAGGGTTGATATGAAGGGTTTGGCGTTTGGGGTTTGGGGTTATTCGTTTAATGGTTTAATACGCTTCACTGGTTTAATGGTTTAAGGTTCGTTCTTCTCAGCAATGTCTCCTGAAAGGGACGTTGCGTTTTTAGCAGGTTTTGTTCAAAAGGTTTAATGAGTTCAATTTGTTCAAAAGGTTTCGTTCTTCTCAGCAATGTCTCCTGAAAGGGACGTTGCGGTTTTAGATGATTTTGTTCAAAAGGTTTCAAAGGTTCAATAGGTTCAAAATGTTTGTTTGTTGTTGGGGCAGCTTATCCAGCATATCCAGCATCTAGTTTCCAGCATCTAGTTTCCAGCATCTAGTTTCTCTCACACAAAAAAGCCCACTCCAATTAAGGAGCAGGCCTTTCTAGGTTATAATGTTTATGGTTTAATGGTTTAAGTCGCTACGCTGGTTAACCTTAAACCATTAAACTTTTAAACCCTTCAACAACTTCCCCCTTCGGGGGATTGAGGGGGCTTTAATATTTCACCATCCTCACCACTTTCTTCTTTCCACCTTGTTGTACTTCCAACATATACACACCCGGTTTAAAGTCATTACCAAAGTTCACTTGCTGATTTACAGTAAATGTATAATTCTTCACGACTCTTCCTTGCATATCTGTTACCCTTAGCTTTACCGGTGCAACAGGATCACCATTGATATTTATATTAAATGCTTTAGATGTAGGATTAGGATAAACTGACACCTTCATTTCTTCTGTTGTAACTGCAGCTCCTTTTGAAGTCGGCGCTGTAGAAGTGAATGAACTCGGGCAACTTTGCAATTTAATTGTTAAACTACGAATTGAACCGCTTGAACAGTTATTAATTCCTTGTGCAGTTACAAAACCAGATGCAATTGAATTCGGATATGAAACTGTAATGCTTGAAGTTCCTTGT
>CALPIT020000247.1 GCA_943323705.2 Streptomyces griseus | reverse complement strand
ATTCCTCATCCCAAGCATGACTTGTTGATGCTAGTGCCTTTCAATGATTTGGAAAAAGCAGGTGCCGCAGTTAGCGCCATTTTCAGAGCCGGCTTTACACCAAGTGCTTTGGAGTTAGTGGAAATTGATGCTTTAAAAATCGTTAGTAAATTCGTTGACAGTTCCATTGTTCCAGTAACTGATGAAATGGCAGCACATTTGATTATCGAAGTTGACGGCAACCATTTGGAAACCTTAATGACTGAAATGGAAGCAATTGCTGGAGTACTTACAGAATTTGATTGTGGTGAAGTGTTCTTTGCAGACGACGCACAACAAAAAGCAGAATTGTGGAAGCTCAGAAGGAGAGCGGCCGAAGCTGTGAAGTTGGCTGGTTATACCATTGAAGAAGATACTGTTGTGCCTAGAGCTGAATTGCCAGCACTAATCAGAGGCGTTAAAGAATTGGGGAAGCAATATGATTTTCATGCGGTATGTTATGGACACGCAGGCGATGGTAACTTGCACATCAGAATAAAAAAAGAAGGTTGCATTTACAGCCTCAACAATCCTGAAGTGATCCCGGCTTTAAAGGCGTTATTCACTTTGGTAAAATCATTAGGGGGCACCATCAGTGGTGAACATGGAATTGGTTTGATTCAAAAAGAATACATGGACATCGCCTTTAATGATGTGAGCATGGAACTGATGAAGAACATTAAAAAGGTATTTGATCCTAATGGTATTCTAAATACAGGGAAGATATTTAAATAACTCTAGCCGGTAGATGTTGGTGTTATCACCAACATCGGCATCGAGAATCTAAAATAAAATTCGAATGAAAAATAAATTCTTATTAACGTTACTACTCACCGTTAGTTTTTCAATTTCGGCGTTCTCGCAAGATGACGAAAATGAAAGGTTTTTTAAAAAAGAAAATTTTTTTACAGGAGGAACGGTTAATGCTTCTTTCGGGGATTTAATTACTGCACTTGGAATCAGTCCATATTTTGGGTATAGCTTTAACAAGTATATTGATATTGCAATTTCAACAGGTATTAATTATCAATCACAAAGAGATGTCTCTTTTGTTGGCTCTGGTGATAAAGCCAGGTTTACATCATATGGCCCTGGCGCATTTGTTAGGATATTCCCTGTTAAGTTTTTATTTGCTCAAGGACAATATGAGTTCAATTTATTAAGAACTAAATACATTCCTTTTGGCAGCACATCTGGTGGGGTAGGTGTTGAAAAATATAAATATGATGCTCATAGCTTTTTAATTGGAGGAGGTATTTCCAATGGAAAGGATTTTCCTTTTCAGAAATCGTATTATTATTTTTCCATCATGTGGGATATAGCAGACGCAACTCATTCACCTTATATAGATAATTTACGTAGAGCCGTTCCTATCTTCAGAGCAGGTTATAACATTGCATTATTCCAGGGTAAAAAATAATTAAAGATATTGATGTAGTTCATCCGGTTCGTTGATAATCGTTATGATTTCATCCGGATGAAAGTATAGGAACTTTGCTTCGTGCATCTTGTGAATATGAGCAATCAAATGATCATAAAATCCATTGCTGTTTAAAATGAAAATTTTCTTTTCATGAATTTTCAATTGATTCCAGGTGAGCATTTCAAACAATTCATCTAACGTACCAAAGCCTCCCGGTAAAATAATGGCTGCATCACATTTATTAAATAACATTTGTTTGCGTGTATGCATGGAATCTACCACATGCAATTCTGTAAGTCCTTTGTGCTGCAATTCAACTTCTCGAAGTAATTGAGGAAGCACGCCAATTACATTGCCATTGGCATTGAGTCCAGCGTTTGCAATCACAGCCATCAATCCACGGTCTGCACCACCATAAACTATATTTATATTTTTATTGGCTAGTATTTCTCCAATTGCAGTTGTGTGAGTTGTAAACAATGTTTCATTTCCTGATTGACTGCCACAAAAAACAGCCATTGATTTTATCGACATTTTTAGCGTATTTGTCGCAAAGGGAATACAATTTTGTTTATCTTCAAAAATTATTAATGTAACCCCAGAAAAATAAAATCAACTATGTCTCCTGCAGTGCTTTTTGCCTTTGTTATTGGATACTTTTTATTGTTACTTACGGTTGCCTGGTATACCTCCAGAGGCTCAAATAATGAATCTTTCTTTATCGGGAATAAAAAAAGCAATTGGATGCTGGTGGCTTTTGGTATGATTGGAACATCGTTGAGCGGAGTTACATTCGTTAGCGTTCCTGGGGGAGTAGGGACAGGTAATTTTTATTATTTCCAGGTGGTATTAGGATATCTGTTAGGTTATATTGTTATTGCATTTGTGTTGTTGCCTCTATATTATAAGATGAATCTCACCAGCATTTACACTTATCTTGAAACACGATTTGGTGTAAATGCACATAAAGTAGGAGCGAGTTTTTTTATTTTATCCAGAGTGGTAGGAGCAACAGCTAGATTGTATTTGGTGATTAATGTATTGCAGATTTTTATTTTAAATAAACTGGGTATTCCTTTTGTGGCCACCACTTTTGTAATCCTGCTGATGATTTTGTTGTACACTTTTGAAGGTGGGGTTAAAACTATTATCTACACAGATACCTTGCAAACAAGTGGAATGTTATTGGGCTTGGTGGTTTGTATTTTCGTTATCATCAAATCATTGGGAACCGATTTTTCCGGAGCCTTGCAATTAATGAACGATAACGGGTACACGAAGATTTTCAATACAGATGTAAAGGCTGGTTCATATTTCATGAAACATATTCTGGGCGGTATGTTCATAGCTATTGCCATGACCGGACTTGACCAAGAAATGATGCAAAAAAACATCAGCGTAGGCAATGTAAAAGATTCTCAAAAAAACATGATGAGTTTTACAGCAGTATTGATGCTGGTAAATTTCTTATTTTTATTTCTGGGCGGCATTCTTTATTTGTATGCTAAGAAAATGAATATCACTGCGGCTCCTGATGATTTGTTTCCCACCATTGCATTGAGTGATGCTTTCAGTGGCACGATTGGCGTACTTTTTATTGTGGCTTTGATTTCTGCTTTATTTCCAAGTGTCGATGGTGCAATTACATCATTGACTTCTTGTTTTTGTTTGGATATATTAGGTATTGGGAAATCCAATGCTGACGAGGCTTCAAAAAAGAAAACAAGAATGAAAGTACACGTAACTTTTGCTGTTTTGTTTTTTATGATGGTCCTTATTTTTAAAGCCGTAAATGATAAATTAATCATTGATTTTATTTTGAAATTCGCTGGGGTTACGTATGGTCCATTACTTGGTTTATTTGCATTTGGTATACTAACCAAAAAATCAATCAATAATAATTTAATCTGGACTGTTTGTATTGTAGCGCCGTTATTGGCGATGGGAATGGATATGCTGAGCAGTCCTGAGTGGTACGAAAAGAAATTGCATATTTCATTAGGCTTAAATGATTTGAGTACTACTATTTTCAACGGGTATAAAATTGGCAATGAACTCATACTTATCAATGGAATGTTAACTTTTATGGGCTTGTTAATCATTTCAAAAAAATCTACTGCACAATAAATATTTTTATGAATTTCATTGATCCACTAGCAGAGCAATATGCGGATAAATATTCAGACAAGCTTGATTCTTTATTAAAAGAAATTGAAGATTTTACGGTTTCTACTCATCCCAAATCCCATATGTTAAGTGGAGCTGTTCAGGGAAAGTTTCT
>CALPIT020000246.1 GCA_943323705.2 Streptomyces griseus | reverse complement strand
GAAAGGGAGTGACTAAGTAAAGCTGGATATAGTACAATCCAATGGCGCGTTTTAAACTATTAAAACAGCGTAGCGACTTAAACTATTAAACCAACGTAGTGAATTAAACATTAAACCAGTGAAGCGACTTAAACCTCTAATGCAAATCAATCGAAGTTTTCTTCCCAAATAAATTTCTCAATGAATCTTTAACACGTGTAGTGTCTTTGAAAGTAGATCTAACTGCAACAGCTATTTTATATGAGTTGGTATCTTTTGCATACAAAATTAAATTCTTGCCGAACTCAAATCTTGATAATGCAATCATACCCTTATCCGCTGATTCTTTATCAGCATATTCACGAACGACAACTTTATAGCCTACTACTGGAAGTGATACTGGTTTTGGAGGTTTTGGTTTAACTGTATCTTTTGCCGGAATCGATGGAGTTGGTATCGCTGCAATTGTGTCTTTAACCGGAATTAAAGTATCTTGAACAGGCACTGGTGCAGGACTTGGTGGCGGTGGAGGAGGTGTGTTATTTACAACTTGAGTGGTATCTGGTGTTGTGATTTTTTCTTCTACGATATCCTTGTTGTTTTTACTGCCAAATTTTACAAATAAAACAACCATTGCAGCAACTACGAAAATCAATACAATAATTGGGATGATGATTTTCTTTTTAGAAGCAATTGGTGCAGGTGCAGAGAAATCAATATTCTGTTGCTTTGTTGTTTTTGTTATCTTGGTAGTTGGCTTTTCAGGAGTGTTAGTTGAAGAAGTCGGTTCTTGTATGGATAGGATATTTGTGGCTTGAGTAAATTCGTATTCGTTGTTTTGGTGCTTTAGTAAGCTGCCTAATTCTTTTATGTTTAATGGTTTACCTAAGTTTAAGAATTGTTTCCCTAATATAGAAAAGGACTCAAGGTCGGAAACTGCCAGAGGTTTTATTTTTCTAGTCTTTTCAACGATAAACTTAATTAATCCTTCATCTGCAGTTGCTTTTGAATTCAATTCAAATCGAATAGAATTTTCTGGTAAAAGAACAGGTTCTTCACTAGTGGAAATACTGATTTCAGGAGATAAATAAAAACTTCCAATGCCTTCTAGCGTTACCTTTTTCTCTTGGTAAAGGTATTGAACGATGAGCTGTTCTATCTTCATTGATTGGGGTTATTAAAATAAGCTTATGCAATATATTCAATTTAAACATAAGTTTTCTCACATTTCATTTATTTTTGTAAAATGCTGAGCCAAAAGGAAATAGAATTTGTCAATCATTGGAACACTGTTAGATTAGAACACAGCAGTTTTGGCAGTAAAATGAAACGAGGTTTGCCTATGGCGATTTTATTTTCAATGCCAATTTTATTTTCTGTTGCGGCAGTATATTTCTTTTCTCCGGAATGGTACACTAAGGTGGGTCAAAAAGCTAGTGGTTCATTCTTGCCAATATTCATTGCCGTTTTTATTTGTATTTTATTTTTTGCTTATTTTAGGATGCACTTTAAATGGGAGATGAACGAACAACTTTATCAAGAATTGATGGCAAAGGAAAATAAAAATACAGATACAATTAATCAATAACTTTAAACTAAAACTTTATGCTAAAGAAATTTCTTTACGTTTTTATGATTTCCGGGATTTTATCACAGTCTTGTATTAAAGGCCCTGTTTGTGCTTACGAAGATAAAAATGTTGCTGCCTCAACTGCCGAAATCAACTATCTTCAAAATTATCTCTCTACAAATAATATTACCAATGTTACACAACATTCGTCTGGTGTGTTTTACACGATATCCAATGCTGGTAGTGGTAATACGCCAAATTTATGCAGTAATTTGATTGTGAATTACAATGCGTTTGTATTGGGTGCAGCAGCACCATTTGATAGCAACAATTCAACGGAAGGTATTAAATTTATTTTAGGCCAACTTATCGTTGGTGTTCAAAAAACACTTCCATTAGTCAAAGATGGCGGTACCATTACTTTATATATCCCACCATCATTAGCTTATGGCAGCAATTCACAACAAGACCAAAATGGCAATGTGATTTTGCCGGCTAATTCATATTTAAAATTTGTTTTCACCATTCTTGGCGTTGGGTAGATTTTCTTTTATACCTTGTTTAAGATTGTATTTAATGATCGCTTTATTTTCAACTCATGCTCATGCAGGAAGTTATTTCCGTTTTTGATATTTTTAAAATTGGGGTAGGACCAAGCAGTAGTCATACATTAGGCCCATGGAAAGCTGCAAAATTGTTTACTAATTTTTTAGAAGAACAGTCTTTATTGCAAGAGGTAGTTTCCATAGAGGTATTACTTTACGGATCCTTGGCAAAAACAGGAATTGGACATGGTACTGATATTGCTGTACAGCTTGGCCTCAGTGGGGAAGATCCGGTGACTTTTGATGTGCACAGTATTAGTTCAAAGATTTCCGACATCAAAACGATGAATTTGCTTTTGCTCGCTGGCAGACATGAGGTCATTTTCAATCCTTCTGAAGATATTGAATTTTTATACCAAGAATCACTGCCTTTTCATCCTAACGCACTTAGTTTTTTGGCTAAGATTAAAAATGGTAACGATATAGCTGCGACTTATTATTCCATAGGTGGTGGTTTTGTTGTCAAAGAAGGAGAGCAACTTGATGCAGCTCATTCTAAACAGTTACCCTTTTCTATAAATAACGCTGAAGAATTATTGCATTGGTGCAGAACTACAGGTTTAAGTATAAATGAAATTGTACTTGAAAATGAATCTGCTTGGAGAAAAGAGCATGAGACTAAAACTGGAATAATAAATATTTGGCGTGTGATGAAAGAAAGTATTTTCAAAGGTTGCAATACAAAAGGCACACTTCCTGGTGGATTGCAGGTAAGCAGAAGAGCCTTTGAGATGAATAAGAAATTGATGAATGGCAAAATTTACAATGATTACTTTGAATGGGTCGCAGAGATAAAAACCGGCGGCCATGATTTTAAATATATTCTGGATTGGGTAAGTTGTTTTGCCCTGGCCGTAAATGAAGAAAATGCATCTTTTGGCAGGGTAGTAACTGCGCCAACAAATGGAGCTGCCGGTGTGATTCCTGCTGTTTTGCTCTACTACATCATTTTTTGCAATGGCAATGACGATGAAAAAATAATCAGTTTTTTATTGACTGCTTCTGAAGTTGGAAGCATTTTCAAAAAAGGGGCAACAATATCAGCAGCAATGGGTGGTTGCCAGGCAGAAATAGGAGTGAGTAGCGCAATGGCTGCAGCAGCTTTAACCGAAGCTTTAGGAGGGACCCAACGACAAGCCTTAATGGCTGCTGAAATTGCTATGGAACATCATTTGGGGATGACCTGTGATCCAATCGGAGGCCTGGTTCAAATTCCTTGTATTGAAAGAAATGCGATGGGCGCTATTAAAGCCATCACTGCTAGTCAACTGTCCATGCAAAGTGCTCCTGATTATGCAAAAGTAAGCCTAGATAATGTCATCAAAACCATGTGGGATACCGCAAAAGACATGAATAACAAATACAAAGAAACTGCTGATGGAGGACTTGCGATTAATGTACCGATTAGTTTGAGTGAGTGTTAGTGCTTTTTACGGGTATTCAGTAATTGGGAATTAGTTTTTTAGGGATTAGTAATTAGTTTTTAGTTCATGAGTTGGGTCTGTAAATTAAACTGTGTCAAAAATAATTTTGCTCCAGTAAAAAAGAGGTAACGACGGCTCCCTTACATAGAGCAAGGCGTTGCCTCTTTTTTACG
>CALPIT020000245.1 GCA_943323705.2 Streptomyces griseus | reverse complement strand
TATTTTTTTACGAGATGGTTTAGGTTGGCTTGTAAATCATGAATGGTTTCGGTGTAATCTTTCTTAATCCAAAAAGGGTAGTAGGATAGACCGATGATATCATATTTTACTTTTTGTTGTGTAGCATTATCGAAGAAGTTATCAAATTTATTTTTGTTGTTGCCTTCATCCACATGTACAATAACTTTAATGGAAGCGTCTACTGCTTTTGTGGCTTCATATCCTTTGTTCAGTAATTGACCTAATTGATTCCAATTGTTGGTACTCCCATCAGGCCATAAAAATCCACCCGGGATTTCATTTCCAATTTGTACCCATTGTGGCGTGACGCCTGCTTTTTTAAGTGTATCCAACACTTCATAAGTATGTTGATAAAGGTCATTTAATAATTCAGGAAAGGCATGATGGGCCCATGCTTTAGGTTTATTTTGTTTCGAAGGGTCTGCCCAAGAATCACTGTAATGGAAGTTGATCATTAATTTAAATCCCATTTTTTTACAACGAACAGCCATTTGCACAGTCTCGGCTTTACTACAATGGCCACTGGCTTTGTCATTATCGGGATTCACGAATACGCGTAAACGAACACTGTTCATGCCTAGGTCTTTTAAGATTTCAAGGCAGTCTTTGGGTTGACCGTTGCTGTCTTTAAATTGAAATCCAGAAGCTTCTATTTGTGGTAGCCAGCTGATGTCTGCGCCTTTGGCAAAATTATTTTTTGATTGAGCCTGTGTCGAATCAATTAATAAAAGAAAACCAAGAATAAATAGAATATTATTTTTCATGAAATCTGCTTGAAGTCAAAATTTAAAAGTAAAAAATAAAAAAACTGAATTCTCTTTTTCAATTTTTACTTTTGATTTTTTAATTTTCATTAAATGCTCCTATTACAGGTAATGCATTGTTGTTGAAATCCCATAATGCCTGATTTTCCCAACTTGATCCATCAGTGGCTTGTGCACCTCTAAATGAAATCCATTCTCCTCCCCAGTAGCAAAATCCAATACAGCTTGATGACTGTTTGCTCCAGCTTTTTATATTTAGAACATAATTTTTTTGATCATCATTAGTGGCTTCAAACCCAGGTATCAATTGATTTTGCAAGCCAACTATGTTGTTTGTCCAGTCGTTCCATCCTAAAGTAAATGGGTAGGCTGTTTCTGCGATCAATACTTTTTTTTGATAAGTCTGAGACAGGTAATTTATTTTATTCTTGAGATTGTCAAGATTTGTGCCATGCCAAATTGGGTAATAAGAAATGCCAATGTAATCATAATTCAGTGTTTGTACTTTTCCGAAGAACCATTCCGAACCAGTAATGCCGCCGAATTGTAACATGATTTTAGTTTGTGGTAGTTTATTTCTCACCGTGTCAATTGCTGTTTTCATAAGGTATAAACACTGTGCTTGATTCACAGACAATTTGCCATCAGGCCAGAGAAAACCGTCGTTGGTTTCATTGCCTATTTGTATTAAGTCTGGTTGTAATTCAGTGGCTACTGTTGACATGTAATTGCCAACAGCAGAATTTAGACTATTAAAATTTAGATTTTGCCATGCACTCGGTTTGGTTTGATTTGATGGGTCTGCCCATGTATCAGAAAAATGAACGGAAATCCAAAGTTTCATTCCTTGTTGATGTATTCTGGAAGCCAAGTATTTTACTTCGTTGATTCCTGAATGACCATCTAAAGGCGTATGCCACAATCGCAATCGTATGTAATTGCAGCCAGCCCGGCTTAGTGTTACTAAAGGGTCTTCAGCATTTCCATTGTTTTTAAATAATGTTCCAGTGCTTTCAATCTCTGGTATAAAAGACATGTCGGCAGCACGAATAAAAGTTGTATCAGCAACCGTTGGAGGAACAGGCGAAGGGTTGATTTTCTCTTTACAGCTAACAAGGATAACTAACAAAAAAATGTAAATACTTAGTTTAATGTTTTTTATAACTGAATTTTGGAGCATTTTTTATTGATTGCAATTGTTGTCAAATTGGAATGTGGTTTCGTGGTAATATTTTTCATTCGGCTTCAAAATAGAAGAGGGGAATGTTGGATGGTTGGTTGCATCTGGAAAATTTTGTGTTTCAAAACAAATGCCGCTAAATCGATGGTAAGAAACACCTTCTTTGCCGATTAAGCCATCATCGCATTTTCCACCTATGTATATATGTACACAAGGTTGATTGGTACTCACGCGCATGCATAGATGATTGTCCTCATTGTATAGTATGGCTGCATCTTGTTGGTCTAATACAAAGCTCGTGTCTATCGATTTTGGACAAGATTTAAATGCTGTGTAATCAAATGGAGTATCAGTTACCGACAATTTGTTTCCTGTAGGAATTAATTCGGCATCTGTTTCAAGATATTGTTTTGCAGTTAATTTTAATTGTAAGTTATCCATGTTGTGTTGATGGCCATTTAAATTAAAATAACTGTGTTGTGTAAGATTAATCGGATACGCGGCTGTCGTTATTGCAGTTAAAATTACTTTCAAACTATTGTTTTCTAAAAGCTGATAGGTCACTTTCACAGTTGCCCATCCTGGATGATTTTCCTGATTGGCAGGAGTGGTGATTTCGTAAGTCAAGCTTGGGTTTTCTCCATTGGTGACATCAATTAATGTCCATATCTGATTGCTTAAATTTATTTTTCCTCCGTGTAAATGATGTTTGCCAAAATTAGTTTCCAACTGTATCGATTGGCCATTTATATTTACTATTCCATTTTTAATTCTGCCGGCATTCAAACCAACTACTGTTCCGAAAAAAGGCGAGGTATTGTTCAGAAATGATTGCTCGTAATTTGTAACATTGTCAAATCCCAAAACAACATCTATTTTTTCATGGTTATTCAAAGGGATTTTTAAAGAAGTAATGGTGGCGCCAAATTCACAAACAGAAAGTTCCATCCCGTTTTTATTTGAGATGTTGTTGAGATATATTTTATTGCCATTTTTTGTAGTACCAAACAAACGCTGGTTGGTGGCTTCTAAATTGGGATGCCCCATTTTTTATATTTATTAATTATCAAAAATATATCACAAGGTTGTATCTTAGTTTTCAATACCTGTTATTGTTCATTTGTTATTGTTGCTATTATTAAATTCGATTTTTTTTCATTTTAAAAGCAATCAGCAAAGCCAATTTACAGACATTTTGTTTAACTATACAATAATCAGTTGTAAAAATAAGACTCATGCATCTTAAGTTGATAGACTATCTCATAATCTCAATTTATTTTTTATTCGTTATAACCATAGGCTATGTGTTAAAAAAGAAAATAAAAACAGGGAATGATTTTTTAATGAGCAATAAAAATATTCCATTATGGATTACTTCACTTGCATTTATTTCTGCTAATTTGGGAGCCCAAGAAGTTTTGGGTATGGCAGCAAACGGAGCTAAATATGGTTTGTACACTATTCATTTTTACTGGCTTGGAGCAGCATTGGCAATGATTTTTTTAGGTGTCTTCATGATGCCTTTTTATTATGGCAGTAAAGCAAGGTCGGTGCCTGAATATCTAGCTTTGCGATTTGATGAAAAAACAAGAGGATTGAATGCGATTAGTTTTGCGGTGATGACTATATTTTCTTCAGGTGTATCATTATATGCCCTTGCTGCATTGTTGAATATTATTTTAGGATGGGATTTTGATGTCTCTATTTGGCTGGCTGCGGGTATTGTCTTCGTATACACCTACCTGGGAGGTTTAACCAGTGCTGTATATAATGAAGTGTTACAGTTTTTTCTGATTGTTTTAGGGATTGCGCCTCTTGTTTATTTAGGTTTGCATCATGCCGGTGGTATTGAAGGCATTCTGCAAAATGTTGATCATGCAAAATTGCATG
>CALPIT020000244.1 GCA_943323705.2 Streptomyces griseus | reverse complement strand
TTGATATAATTTTTACCCGATATTTTTTTATAGAAAAAAATGAATTGTTTGTTATTTACATTCACATCAAAAGAACCGGAATCTCTTGCATATTTTATATTTGAAGCAAAAAACTGACGAATGGTATATTTAATGCCCTCGTATTCTACGTTTTTGATTTCTTTTGCAACAGGATTTAAAAACAATATTTTTCCTTCAAAATCAACCCTGAAAATAGGGTTGGGATTTTCCATGGGGAACTGAGCCAGATCCTCAAGTTCATTTGTTCTAATCTTAACTTTATTTTCAAGGTCTTCAGTTAATATTTTGAGTTTTGTATTTACAGACTGGTATTCTTGTTCGTTTACAGAAAAAGCATGTTCACTCAGTTCTTTATCTCTTTCAAAATTTGAATATGAACTACTAACGGCTAACAATAGCTGCTTCATCCGTTCATCTTCAATACCCGAGTCGCCAAGGTATTTCCTGATTTGTCTTTCTAAATGTTTGTGGTACATACGGATTTATAGTAATTCTGCAAAAGTGGTTATAGTCATGGTTTGGTTATGCAAGTGACTTGTTTTTTTATCTTGTTGGGGCGCAATTTCTCCATAAGAGAAAAATCCAGCTACAGTTGCCCCTTTAGTGATATTGTCCATTGCCGCTTCTAACTCTTCGTCAATTCTTTGAGACAGCACCAACTTTCTTCCAACACAACTTACGAACAAGGCCAAATCTACAGGAATGTTTTTGCCCATGTTTACAACAGCTTCTGTTGCAGCATCAGCGGCGGCATTAACGAGCCTGTCGAAATTTGATTTCATAAATCTAACCGTTGAGCCCTCGGGCAAATTACCCGCAAAAGTCATTGATTTTTTATTTTCATCAATCGACAAAATTGTTCTTACCAGAAAAAAATCATTATCTGCTGATTTTACACTTAGTGGAAACAATAATGCAGAAGCAGGTAACTCTTCAGCATATTTACCAAGATATTTTTTATACAGGTCTAATGCATTTTCATTGTCTATTTCGAATAATACATTGTCTTTTGATTTGGTAATGGTTCGTTCAGGGCCAAATACATCCCAACCACCTTGATAACCAGAACCTACTTTTATTTTATTGCCGTAAAGTCCCATCAAAACAAGATTCCCTGATGCGATGTTTTCGTCTAACCCAACTACAGTCTTTTCAAAATTGGCACCATCACCAGCCAAACCACCAGAAACCATAACGGATTTTCCTGTAACAGTTTGAATACCCTTTATCAAGTCATCTCCGTTAATCAAGCCACCATCAGAAACAATCCACACATATTTAAGGTCTTTGTTCGGTAATTTTTTTGAAAGCTGAGCGCCTAATTCAAAACTGTTTTTATGATTTTTGATATTATCTGAAACTATGTGAAATGGCGTATGATCAAAACTGATAGTTATACAAACTGCTGAATTTTCCTGTGAATTGTTATCATTGATTTCGCCTGCTGTAGAACAACTGATGATTTTTGCTTTTGAGTAAGTGGATTGTAATTTTTTAACAACAATTCCAGTTTCAAGCAGGCTTCTTTCTGCAAATACAATTACGAGTTGAACGTTTTTATTGGCAGGTTCTTTTTCATCAATACCTGTCCATTTACTATTTATGTAATTGACTATTTGAGTTCTCATAACATTTTAATTTTCAAACAAATAAAATTCAACAGTTTTTAAACGAGTTTGCAAAATTATCACAATCTACATTTGCTATTGAAATCATTGTTTTTTATAAAGTATATTTAGTTAATAACACCTAAGCACACTACGTATTATTACTTAGCTTAAAATTAATCATAAATATCATTCCCTAATTACAAATCCTTTGGGATATGATTTTTGATAAGATGGATTGGAAATATGGATTGAAGAAGGACAGTACTAAAGTAGTCAGGATAGTTTCTTATAAAAAGCAAACTTTTAATTAAAATAATAATTGAGTGTATAGTTATGAATACGCTAAGTAGAAATACTTAAAAGCGAAAACGGAATAAAATAAATTATCTTATCAACAGAACATTCCCTTTCAATACTTTTTCTTGCCCGTAATTATCGATTCCTTTTACGACATACACGAAATTGCCTGTATTTTGCTTAGTGGATTTGTAGAATCCGTCCCAGGCTTTACCCATGCTGCTGGTTTCAAATATCAAAACACCATATCTATTATAAATCCTGAAATACTCAAGCCTTTTGATTCCAACATAGGTTGGTTTGAAGTTGTCATTAATTCCATCTCCATTAGGAGTAAACGCATTAGGTATATAAAAAGTGGGGCCTTTATATGCTTTTATCACCACAGTATCTTTATCCGAACAGCCAAAATCATCAGACACCGTAAGTATGAATTGTGTTTCATCTGTTAATACGGCAAGAGGATTGGCAATTGATGGATTGTTCAAATATGAAGCAGGTGACCACAGATAATAATTCCCCCCGGTTCCGTTTAGTTGATACGGTTCGTTATAAACTGCAATGTCGTCTGGGCCAGCGTTAGCTATTATTTGTGGTTGAACAGTAAGTTGAATTAACGCCGTGTCGTAACAGCCATATGCATTTGAAACCACCAACTGGTAATTTCCAGGAGTCGTAATGTTTGAAGGATTGGTAACTGCATTATTGTTTATCGTCCATACAGCATTCATGTTTCCTGTGCTAAAATAACTAGTAAGATTTGCCGACTCGCCAAAGCAGATACGTAAATCTTTGTTGTTTCCTAAATCAGGTTTTCTTACAACTCTGATTGTTATTTGGCTTCGAGGACTTTCGCAGTTTCCGTTTATCTGACTTACATAATAATTTGAGATGCCAAAAATAGAAGTTGATGGTGTTGGGGAAATCGAAGAACCTGTTCCACCATTTGGCGCTGAGTACCACAGTAACGGATAAACGCCATTAGCAGATAATGGCACTGTGGCTGCATACTGACAAATCATCAGATTAGGAGTTACCTGAGGTGCAGCAGGAGTTGGATTTACAGTAAGTTGCAATGTTGCAGTAGAATCACATCCATTTTGGTTGGTGAGAATAACGACATGTGTACCTCCAGATGTAAATGACTGACCATTCCATGAGTAAGGAAGTTCACTGCTACATATTGAAATATTAGTTGCGCTTGCGGTTGGCAAATAAATATTGAGGCGTAAAGTATCGGTAGATGCACATCCGTTATTATCTGTGTAATTGTAAATATAGATTCCGGAGTTATTATACGTAACTCCATTCCAAATAAAACTATTACATGCAGATTGATTGATGGATTGGTGAGTGCCGTTAGTTATTGTCAGATATAATGTATCAGCAGATGCACAACCAAAGTTGTTCGTATAATTATAATGATACGTTCCGCTTGTGTTATAAATAGTGCCATTCCATGTATAAGATTGGCAGGCTGTTGCTGTTGAAATGTTGTGAGTGCCGTTGGTAATCGTTACATGTAAAGTGTCTGTTGATGCGCAACCAGCTGCGTTTGTGTAATTGTATAAGTAGTTGCCACTTGTTGTGTAGGTCGTTCCATTCCAAACAAATGATTCGCAGGATGTTTGAGTGGTAGCATTGTTTGTGCCGTTGGTGATCGTTAGATGTAAAGTATCTGTTGATGAACAACCTGATGCATTGGTGTAATTGTATAAGTAGTTACCACTTGTTGTATAGGTAGTTCCATTCCAAACATACGATTCACATGATGTTTGAGTTACTGCATTGTTTGTGCCGTTGGTAATTGTTAGATGTAAAGTGTCTGTTGATGAACAACCAGATGCATTGGTGTAATTGTATAAGTAGTTACCACTTGTTGTATAGGTAGTTCCATTCCAAACATACGATTCACATGATGTTTGAGTTAC
>CALPIT020000243.1 GCA_943323705.2 Streptomyces griseus | reverse complement strand
GCTTGAAGTTCATTCGCACGATCTTCATCAGATGCGCTGAAATAATTTTTTGACTTGCTGCCCAGCGTTTTGCCAACCATCACTTCAAAGCCCCATTGCTGAAGGGTTTCAATGCATTTGTCGGCATTGGGAGCAGTGAGATAAGATGCAGGACATGTGATACCTATGATGTCGCCTTTTTTCAAATAAGGAGGAATGGTTGTCATGATATTAATTTCTTAAAGGTTTACCTGATTTGATAATGCTTTGTATTCTTTCGAGTGTTTTTCTTTCACCCATTAAACTGAGAAAGGCTTCTCTTTCCAAACCCAGTAAATATTGTTCGGAAACAAATGTTGGTTCTGATAAATCACCACCACACATCACATAAGCCAATTTTTTAGCAATCTTTACATCATGCTCACTTGCATATTGACCGCGCCACATGGCATTGATGCCTGCATGCAAAGCACCTAAAGCTGATTGTCCCAATACTTTGATGTCATTGCGTTGTACAGGCATTACATATCCATTATCATACAATTCAATCGCTGCATTTTTAGCCATTGAAATTCTTCTTGACAAATTCATCGCGATATCGTCAGTGCCTTTTCTGTAAATTCCCATTTGAAAAGCTTCGTGTGCTGAAGTAGCTACTTTGCCTGTAGCAATATTTATAAATCTGTTTTGTAAAGTTATCGTCTCAGGTTCGCCGTTATGCATTTCATCGGCAGCTCGCAATACAAATTCTTTACTACCACCGCCTCCAGGGATAACGCCAATGCCAACTTCAACCAAACCTGTGTAAGTTTCAGCAGCAGCAATTACTTTATCTGCATGCAAACAAATTTCACAACCACCACCTAAAGCCATTCCGTGAGGTGCAATCACCACTGGTATTGATGAATAACGAACCCGCATCATGGTATTTTGGAACAATCTAATCGCCATGTCAATCTCATCATAATCTTGCTCTAATGCCAACATGAATATCATGCCCACATTGGCACCTGCACTAAAGTTGCTGCCTTCATTGGCAATCACTAAGCCTTTGAATTTTTCTTCAGCAATGCCAATTGATTTTTGAATGCCTTCCAACACTTCACCGCCAATGCTGTTCATCTTGGTCGACCATTCCAATCCCACAACATCATCACCCAAATGATAAGCTCTACAATTGTTGTTTTTCCAAATGGTTTGGTTTTCAAAATTCTTCATCACCAGAAATGCTGTGCTTCCGGGAATTAGCGTGTATGCGTTGGTGTTAATATTATAGTAATAACGATTGCCGTTTTCTGTTTTGTAAAAAGAAGTAAAACCTTTGTTGAGCATTTCATCAACCCAAGGCGCAATGGTGTATCCTGTATCTTTAATTTTAGCAACAGTTTGAGTGAGTCCAATCGTATCCCAACTTTCGAAAGCGCCAATTTCCCAGCCAAACCCCGTTTTCATAGCATCATCTATTCGATACAATTCATCACTGATTTCGGGAAGGCGATGGGAGATGTATGAGAAAAGTGAATAATGGAAGGCTTTATAAAATTGTCCCGCCTTGTCACTGGCATTAAACAAAGATTTTACTTTTGTGGGAACATCTTCGATTTGTTTTACTGCATCCACACTAGCAAATTTTACTTTCTGACGAGGCTGATATTGCAGCGTTTTCAAATCAAGCACTTCTATATGCTTCTCGCCATTAGTAGCTTTTGTTTTTTTGAAGAAACCATTTCCTGTTTTATCACCCAACCATTTATTTTCAACCATTTTGTTCAACCAATCAGGAATTTTAAATTGTTCACGAGCTTCGTCATGAGTGCAATTTTCATAAACTCCATTGGCAACTTTTACTAAAGTATCAATACCAACGACATCGGCTGTACGAAAAGTAGCAGATTTTGGTCTTCCAAAAATAGGACCGGTTAATACTTCGACTTCATCAATGGAAAGATTTTGTTTTTCCATGATGTTAATAATTGACATAATGCTAAAAACGCCGATTCTATTGGCAATAAAAGCAGGCGTGTCTTTGCAAAGCACAGTGGTTTTTCCTAGGATAACATCTCCGTAATGCAAGAGAAAGTCAATCACTGATTGGTCTGTATATTCAGTGGGAATAATTTCAAGAAGTCTTAAATATCTTGGGGGGTTGAAAAAATGCGTGCCGCAGAAATGTTGTTTAAAATCTTCTGATCTGCCTTCGGTCATCAAGTGAATGGGAATGCCGGAAGTATTGGACGTAATCAATGTTCCGGGCTTTCTATATTTTTCAACAGATTCAAAAATCTGTTTTTTAATATCAAGTCTTTCTACAACAACTTCAATAATCCAGTCGGTATCGGAAATATCTTTCATGTTGTCGGTGAAATTTCCTGTACGGATTTTTTTGACAACATCTTTATGAAAAGCAGGAGAGGGATTCGATTTCAATGCAGCTTGCAAAGAATCATTGACGATTTTATTTTTTTGATTATCAGTTGCGGTTTCATCTATGCCAGCTGGAATCATATCCAACAACAAAACCTGCAAACCCACACCGGCAAAATGCAAAGCAATTCTGCTTCCCATTACACCACTTCCCAAAACGGCAACTTTTTTGATGATTCTGTTATGCATAACAATAAAGCGATAGTTTAACTAAAGCACTCCGAAGTTAAAAGGAATGAAGTTAAAAACCACCAATCAAAAAAATAAATTCAAATGAGTTAGCTCACATTGCTACCATTGGAAACTTCACTGCTTACAAATGCGAGTTTTCCATCAGCATCTTCAGCCATTAGAATCATGCCGTTACTTTCAATGCCTCTCATTTTACGTGGAGCCAGATTGGTAACAACAACTACTTTTTGGTTGACAATATGCTCAGGATTATGGAACATGGCGATACCGCTTACAATCGTTCTTTTTTCTGTTCCTAAATCAACTTCTAGTTTCAATAGTTTATCAGCTTTCTCCACTTTTTCAGCAGCAACAATAGTTCCTGTTTTTAATTCCAGTTTAGCAAAATCATCATACTGAATTAAAGGTTTCTTTTCAGTAGCTTTTTCAGCAACAACAGCAGGCTGGTTATTTGAAGCGGCTTCCATATTTTTTTTACTTTTTACTTTTAACTTTTCAATTTGAAGATTCACTTCTTCGTCTTCCATTTTTCTGAATAACAATTCTGGTGCTCTGAGTGAATAGCCAACGCTTAATAATTTTGAACTGCCAGCGTTTTCCCAATCCAGCATTTTTTCTACCACTTTCATCATGTAACACATTTTCTTTGCAGTGAAAGGAAGGAAAGGATTGATGAGAACAGCAAGATTAGCAGTTAGTTGCAAACAATGATGCAAGGTATTGTCGATTTTTTGTTGAGCTTCAGGTGTAGGTAATCCATTTTCTCCAACTTGTTTAGCTACAATCCAAGGCTCTTTGTCTTGCATGTATTTGTTGCCTTTTCTAGCCAAATCAATCACATCAAATAAAGCATCTCTGTATTTGTATGCTTCAATATTGTTTTCAACTTTTTGTTTGATTTCGGCAATGTCCGCCCAAAGTTTTTTATCGGCATCATCAGCAATCGCTTGATGGTACGCAGGTACTTTTCCATTACACAATTTGTGCATCAAAACAAAAGTGCGGTTTACAAAATTCCCGAAGATGGAAACCAGTTCGCTGTTTAATGCGTCTTGAAATCCTTTCCAGGTGAATTCGCTGTCTTTGGTTTCAGGTGCGATGGCTGTTAGGTAATAACGTAATGCATCCACCATCATATCGCCGCCTTTTTCTTTCTTTACAAAATCAGTAATGTATTCATCCATTTCAATGCTCCATCCTCTGCTCGTGCTCATCTTGTCTCCTTCGAGGTTCATGAATTCATTGCTGGGTACATTATCAGGTAAAATGTTTCCATGCAAT
>CALPIT020000242.1 GCA_943323705.2 Streptomyces griseus | reverse complement strand
GTGGTACAACTGTTGGTCGTATCTGCTTTGCAATTCATTTATAGAAGCGACTTTATTTTTCAGCATCATCAATTCCTCTTCTCTCAAACTGATAAGATATTCAAGATCATTGAGTTCGAACTGCAGTTGTTCGTTTTCTTTTTTTAACAGCGAAATCAGGTTATCGTTTTGCATGGTGATTTGAGAAATAAATGTAAGCAATAATGACGGTTAATTATTACATTAGCTAACAGAAACAAGCAACATATTTCTTGAATAGAGCATCTTTATACAACGTAGATTTTAAAAAAAATGATTGCATTTTGACTGAAGATCAACTTGTTAGAGGTTGCGTGCTTAAAAACGAAGCTGCTCAAAAAGCAGTTTTTGATTTGTATGCAAGCAAAATGCTTGGAGTTTGTATGCGATATGCACGCAATAATGCGGATGCAGAAGATATGCTTCAGGATGCATTTATCAAAGTTTTTGATAAAATCAAACAATTTAAAAGCGAAGGTTCTTTTGAAGGCTGGATCAGGAAAATTGTGGTGAATACCGCTTTGAAAAAATATTCATTGATTCGTTATGATAAAGAAATTAGCGGACATGAAGGTATAGATGCAGAACAGTATTTTTCGACAGAACCTGGAGCCTATGCTCATTTGTCTGAAAAAGAATTGCTTCAGCTCATTAATAATCTTCCTGATGGTTACAGATTTGTTTTCAACATGTATGTAATTGAAGGATATAGTCATGATGAAATTGCTTCCATGTTGGGCATTCAATCAGGAACTAGCAGAAGTCAATTGGCAAAAGCAAGAATGATGTTACAAAAACAAATTTTACAAATTCAGAAACTAGCTGTTTAAAAATAACTAAAAGAAAAAATGCAATTTAAAGTACCATTAGATGAACATGTAAAAGAGCAGCTGGGCGATTACAGTCCTGCCGTTCCTGAGCATATATGGGAAAACGTAAAGCAAAAAAAAGATAAAAAAAGACCATTCTTTTTCTTTCTGCTCAGTCCGCTTTTTATCACCATTTCAATTATTGCGGGGGGAAGTTTGACAAGCTATTTCTTACTTAATTCCAACGACAACAAAATAACTTCTACAACTGCAACACATTCAATTACTCAAAGCAATTATGTTGCTAACGTAACAAATAACAAAGAGAAAGCCAATGATGATCACAGCAGCAACAACAAAATAATCATCAATGAAGCCTTGAAAGATGAATCCATTTCAGAGCATGTGTCAAATGAAAAAATCTTGACCATTAAAGCTCTTGGTAAAGAAACAACATCAAGTGATAATGATATTCAAGCTCAAGCAGCAGAAAATACCTTCAATTATACAAAACATAAATCGATCAAAGCAAGAACATCTGTTTCAATATCACAGCCATCATTAGACGAAGACAATCCCATCAATGAAACCAATACGGATGCTCAGTTTTCAAATGAGTCACAATTATCTTCTTTACCTCAAACTGTTGATTTGATTGCATTGAAGCATTCAACATTACCTCAATTGAAGACGCCTTTGAAAATAAAATTAAATATTCCTTGTCCGGTTGATAATAAAAATCCGGCTGCCAATAAAAAGTATTTCGAAGTCTATGCCGCAGTGGATTATGTGTTAAGACAATTTACAGACACGCCGAATTCTACATACATGAAAATGAGAAAAGAAAGTACAAGCTTCGCTTCAGCTTATAGTGCCGGAATCAGATTCACAAAAGTATTCAACAACGGATTGAATATCAGAGCAGGATTGAATTACAGCCAGATCAATGAAAAGTTCAAGTTTGTGCAGGGTAACATTATACAAGTAGTTTTCATTATTAATGCAGGCGGTGACACCATTGGAAGTTATCAAACATCAAACACCAGATATAAAACAAGTTACAACCGTTATAAAACACTCGATATCCCTTTAACGATAGGATACGAAATGTCAAAGGGTAAATGGAATGTGAATTTCAATACTGGAATGATAATAAATATTCACAGCTGGAATCAGGGAGAAGTGTTGGATGATTCTTTGCAGCCTGTTAATATCAGTGGATTAAGTCAGAATCCATATCAATTTAAAACAAATATCGGATTGGGTGGCATTGGGGCAATTTCTTGTTATTATTCATTAAATCAGAAATTGAGTATTCTGGCAGAGCCTTATCTGAGGTACAATTTTTCCTCGATGAGCAAAAATGAAATCACTTTAAAACAAAAATACCATACCTCCGGAATTAAACTCGGAATCCGATTAAATCTATAGCAGGCAACAAAATTTATGACTGCTGTATCTTAATTAAAGAACATGAACAACCAAATGATGAACCGTTTATTATTTTTTACTATTTGCTGCATAATGTGTGTAGGATTATTTTCTTGCCAAAAGGATTTAGAGATTTTAGTACCTGATAACATACAGTTGAATGGACCAGATACAACCTGGTACACTACAACAACTGAAAACATGAGTGCAGTAGCACTTAAACATGATATTCAAGACGCATTTGATATAGATACTGTTTCGCTGAACGGAGGTACAGGTTTGAGTTTTATAACCGACTCTGAATTACATTTTTCCATAAATCCAGGAAGTATCATTACCGGCTCGGGGTATGTGTATTTTGGCAACATGATTGTGAAATCCATGTCTGCAAATTCAATTGGGAAATCTGCTTTGATGATGAAACAAAGCCTTTCAAACACTGGTCATTTACTATCCTTAGGAGGAACATTTTTTGTTGCTTTCTATAATATGAACAATGAAGAATTATTTATTGCGCCCAACAACAATATCAGCGTGAGGTATCAATCAGATAATTCTATTGTTGGCATGAAAATATTTGAAGAAAATCAAATTGATTTGCTGTATTCAAATTGGCGACAATCTGCCGATTCAATACAAAACAATATCACTGTTTCAGACTCCAATCACTATGTTCACTTTAATCATACCGGTTGGGTGAATTGCAGCACAGAAGATTTTTATAATAACCAGCAAGCTAAAATTTCATTAGACTTGCCTGCTAATTACACCAATGCAAATACAATCGCATTTCTTTCTTTCGAAGACTTAAAAGCAGTGATTAATTTTGATGCTGATGTTTCGGGAAGAATATTTAAAACAGGTTTTCTTCCTGCAGGTAGACAAGCAGTAGTAACCGTAATTTCAAAACAAGGTGGGTATTATTACATGAGTCAAAAAGATATCACAACTTCATCAATCGCGACATCAGGAGGATATCAAGTCATTAGCCTGACGCCTGTTATTTCTTCATTAACTGATTTGAAATATAGTTTGAGGGATTTGTAAAAGCCCCCTAAATCCCCCAAAGGGAACTTTGATTGTGTTTTGCTTATGTTTGCTTAGATTTTTTTACTTAAGAGAATGTATTAAGTGAGGTTACGCTAAGTTCATTTCCCCCTTCGGGGGATCGAGGGGGCTTGGCGTTTTTGAAGTAAGGCTTATCTCACCAACACAATCTTCCCAGATTTAATCACCCCATTATCTCCTCTGATGGAATAGAAATAAGTTCCGGAAGGCAGTTTACTTCCTGCTGCATTTTTGCCATCCCAAACAATCAGATATTTTCCTAAAGGAACACTGTTGTTATAATCCCATCTTCTCACCATTTGACCTATGTCGTTATGAATTAAGAAATGTAAATGCTCAGCATTCTTAATTTCAAATTCAATTTTGGTTTGTTCTGAAAATGGATTGGGATAGATGTTATCTCTGATATCGTAATTGCAATTGTACAAAGTTGGTGTAACATTACTTACTAGCGTTAATGAATCGTTTACCGGTGGTGGTGACGTTGAATCATAACAATTGTTGGTGCTGCTGATAAAGTAAGTTGCAGAAACATCTTTATTATGATGTGTGGCATCTTCATTCGCCG
>CALPIT020000241.1 GCA_943323705.2 Streptomyces griseus | reverse complement strand
CTAATGGTATCAGCATAATATCCCGTGTTTGTAATGTTAATTCCGTTCCATTGAAAAGGTAGTTGACTGGTACAAATTGTTGTATGAATGGTGTCTCTATTGTATGGTAAAACCGTTACTGATGCTGTGCTTGATAAATAATCTGGATATGCATTACATCCATCCAATGTGTGTAGTTCTTGTAAATTGTAAACTGTTGTTGAGTCGGGATAAACTAATATTTGAATTGGATTCGATGTTCCAGAAAATGATATTGAATCATTGATAGTGCCAAACCATGGACCTTGTCTTGTAACATTCATTGTTAATGTGGCAGCATTATCCGGACAAACACTGGGATTACCAGATAAAAAGCCTGTTGGCAAAGGAATTGCAGCTATACTTATTGATGAGCTGTTTGAAGAACCAAACGAATTATATGGCGTTACGCTAATGCCTACTATAGTATCATAAATTTGAATGGTAATTGAATTGGTATTTGTACCACTAATAATATTCGCATTTCCATTGATTGTCCAATTATATCCAGTTGCAAAATTTACGGGGTTGATTGCAATTTGTACAGTATCTCCAAAGCACACCAAGGTATCCGCATGAATAATACCTGCATCTTCGGGTAAGATGCCACTATTTACAACCAATGTTGCCGCATTACTAATTGCTTGACAGTAACCCGATGTCATGATACAACGATATTGTGCATTATTTAAAGATTGAGGGGCATTACTAACCGTTAAAGTTGAAGTGTTTACGCCGCTATAATTGTTGTTATTTGTGAGGTTCACAAAGATTCCGCTTGAATCTTTTTGCCATTGATATACAGGGAATGAGCTGGTTGAAGAAACCGAAAATTGAGCATTTCCACCCAAAGAAATTGAAACACCTAAAGGTTGAGATGTTACACTCATTGGCTGACTCGCCCATCCTGATGCCAATTGAACTGCGGCTTGCGCATTCAAACGTCCTGCACCAATTAGTCCAATGTAAGTTGGGTTTAGTGAATCGATATTTACTGAAGAGATTTTTAAAATGGTATCAATATCTTTTCTACTTAAACAAGGATTAACACTCAACATCAAACCAACTGTGCCGCTAACAATGGGCGCTGCATAGCTTGTTCCTGAACTATTAAGATACCAATTTTCAGCCGGGTTTACCGCTACATCGTAACCAGGAGCACTTAAATCTACCTTATCATTATGTTGATGTGTTGATGTAGGATCATTTAGAATCTTCATGTGATTATCTAAAGGACCAATACTTGTAACAGAAAAAACATTATCATATGCTGCAGGATAAACATATGCTGCAGGGTTTAAACATGTACTGCCATTTCCTGCAGCTGCAACCAAAAATGCACCAACGCCATACGCTTCATTAACGACTTGTTGTTGATAGAGGTTATAAAAACAACCTGATGTCCAACTAAGGTTGATTACTTTTGCCCCTGCATAAGCAGCATTTAAAACTTCATTATAATTCATAAGATATAATCCAAGCTTGCAATTGTATCCAATAGAACTTAAGCCATTATTGTTGTTTGTTTTTCCTGCTGCTAAAATGGCAACAGCATTTCCATGTGTTGTTGTAGATGTGCCAGCGTTGATATAAGCGTACTTACCCAACAATTCAGAATGATTAGGATTGTAGGATTGGTCTATAATGGCTATAACTACATTGGAGTCTCCTTTTGTAATATCCCAAGCAGTTTGCGCATTAATGAGATCAAGCGCATAATTATTTATTCCCGGAACAATTGAATAATCGTTTGGTGTGTGCAATGTATCATAGATTGGTGCTGGATAAATACCCGAAACAGCATGCACATTATTGGTAAGGGTTTGCTCGAGTTCTTCCTGACTTGAACTTGAAGTCAATTCATAAACCTTTTGAAGCATTTTATTTCTTGATGATGGCAATGCTTGCGTACATGAAAAAATATTTAGCGAATTGATATATACATTGAAAACAGAATCATTGGAGATTAATTGTCTGTTTGTGGATTGATAAGGCACATGGTTTTCATTTTGGATGGTTACCCAAACTTTTGATTGTGAGAACACTTGAGGCAGAACAGAAATATTCAATAACAAAAAAAAGTATACTGATTTTAGGTGTTTCATAAACAATATTTTTTGTTCCCTAAACTACTTATTTTTTTTTGACTTTTTCTCAGAAAATATTTTTAAAAAATAATTAGATGCGCTGATTATGAATACATACAAGATGCCATTTGATTATCAATAAGTTATACCAATTTCCGATAAAATACTTTAAAACCCTTACCAGCAAGGGTTTTCAGAGGTGGAGTAAAAATGGGATGTAGTAATTTAAAATTGTAAAACACCACCTGGTGAAATTTCATTGTGGCTTATCCTAAAAGATTTGATGGGCTGATCATTCAGCAGTGTTGATTTACTGTTACGGTTTATTATCTGCAACACCTTCCCATCATTTAAATATACAGTTGCTTTTTTCACCTGAGGTCTACCCATTACATATTCACCGCTTGAAGGATTTACAGGATAAAAACCCATTGATGAAAATATATACCATGCACTCATTTGACCACAATCGTCATTGCCAATCATTCCTGTTGTAGTGTTGTTATAAAATTCATTACAAATTTTTGAAACCAATTCGCCAACCTTTTCGGGTTGATCGGAATAAGCATACAGATAAGCAATATGATGACTAGGTTCATTACCATGAGCATACTGCCCGATCATGGCTTCTTGTCCTAAATGTTTATTGGGATTAAGCGCTTTGATGGAAAAGAAACTGTTTAATTGCTCTGTAAATTTTTCCTTCCCCCCTAGTAATTTCTTCATGCCTTCCACATCATATTGTGCAGGTGTCCAGAAATATTGCCAGGCATTGGCTTCTGTATAATCACCAGGATTGTTCATGGGTGATGTTGCTATTAAAGGATTAAAATTTTTACGCCAGTTTCCCTTGCTGTCTTTACCGCGCATTTGTTTAGTTGTACTGTCATAGAAATTTTTGTAATAGGTTGCTCGTTTATAATAAGTGGCAGCAATCTCTTTTTTATTCATTTTTTCCGCCATCAACGCAATACAATAATCATCCACACCGTGTTCCAGTGTTCGAGAAACGGCTTCATTATCCAAACTATCAAACGGATAATAGCCATATTTATTCAATAATGTCCAGTTGCTGTTGATATGGTTTTCAGTGGTAGATTTTATCATTTGTTGTAACGCTTCCTCTGCATTAAAACCGTTAAACCCTTTTAGATATGCATCTGCAATAACCGGAATGGCATGGTTGCCAATCATGCAATAATTATCCTTGCCCCATGCTGTCCAGATGGGCAAGAAACCTGCTGCTTGGCTATGTTCAATCATGCTATTGATAAATCCATTTACTTTTTCAGGGGCAATCAAAGTGTACAATGGATGCGCTGCCCTGTATGTATCCCACAAAGACAATGTAGAATAATACTCCGCATTCTTTGCTGTTCTGATGGTATCATCTGGCCCTCTGTATTTGCCATCTACATCAGCAATATTACTAGGCTGAATAAACAGCCGATACATACAACTGTAAAATATTTCTTTCTGTTTTTTGTCGGCTTCAATATCAATGCGACTTAAATATCCATTCCAAACATTTTTAGCATGGGCAACAACCGCATTAAAATCCCAGCCAGGTAATTCTTTATCCAAATTATTTTTTGCACCATCTACACTTACAGTGGAAAAAGCAATTTTTGTTTGAAGTATTTTATCATTTAAATCAAAGCTCAACACATAACGTGAAGCGGCTTCTTTTGGTTTTCTTTTTAATTGAATTGAATGAATGAAAGGTTGATTAAAATTAATCGTGAAAAAGTATTTTCTCTGTACCCAGTTTTTTGTATGACAATAACCGCTGAT
>CALPIT020000240.1 GCA_943323705.2 Streptomyces griseus | reverse complement strand
TTTTAGTTAAATAAATTATCCATATCCGACTATAAAACGCACTGCTGATTCAAATATTGTGCAGCACTACGTATTTTTTACTAAATCATGGTGTTTTTACTAAGAAGATATCCTCATTGTCTTTTTTCATGTAATATTTTTCTCTAGCATAACGCTCAATTGATTGAGCATCAGACCTTAATAAATTCAACTCCGACCATGTATCTTGTATTTGCTTGCTCAACATTTTTTCACTTTTTTCAAGCTCGCTGATTTTATGATGTCTTTCAATTATCAATCCCCAGTCTTTTACATCAAAAAAACTCATCCAAACAACAAAAACCACAATACAGATAAAGTATTTGTTCTTTAATAATTTATAAGATCTTCCAGTAGTACTCATAGTAATGAATTAATAAACCAATTTAAGATAAAAAAACAAAAAATCGACAAATTCAATTCCTAAACAACAAATTTATTTTCCGAATTTAATTTTACCATTTGGATATAGCGCATTGCTTCCTAACATTTCTTCAATTCTAATCAGCTGGTTGTATTTAGCCATACGGTCACTTCTTGAAGCCGAACCAGTTTTAATCTGACCACAATTCAAAGCAACAGCCAAATCTGCAATAGTACTGTCTTCTGTTTCACCACTACGATGACTCATAATAGTATTATATCCGTTATTCTGTGCCATAGTAACCGCATTGATGGTTTCAGTTAACGTACCAATTTGGTTCACTTTTACCAAAAGTCCATTAGCTGTTTCTTCTTTAATCCCTCTTTCCAGTCTTTTTACATTGGTAACAAATAAATCATCACCTACTAATTGACATTTGCTACCAACGGTATCAGTAAGCATTTTCCATCCTTTCCAATCGTCTTCAGCCATACCATCTTCAATAGAAATGATTGGATATTGCTTAACCCAACTTTCCCAATATTTCACCAATTGTTCGCTGGTCATTTTTTTGCCATCGCTCTTATGGAAAATATATTTTTTCTCTTTTGCATTCCACAACTCACTGTTAGCAGCATCCATTGCGATTCCAATTTGACTTCCTGTTTTAAAACCTGCAGCCTGAATAGCAGTCAACACGGTTTCAATCGCTTCTTCATTGCTTTGAATGTTAGGCGCAAATCCACCCTCATCACCTACGTTTGTGCTGAAGCCTTTTTTCTTTAAAACAGTTTTCAAAGCATGGAAAATTTCAACACCCCATTGCAATCCTTCACTGAAAGATTTAGCACCTACAGGCATTACCATAAATTCTTGAAAATCGATTTTGTTATCAGCATGTGCACCGCCATTCAAAATGTTCATCATCGGAATAGGCAATGTTTTTGCATTAGTACCACCGATATATCTGTATAGTGGTAAGTTGGCTTCCAAAGCAGCCGCTTTAGCTACCGCCAAACTTATAGCCAACATCGCATTGGCACCTAATTTACTTTTATTATCTGTGCCATCAAGATTAATCATCATGGCATCAATTCCTGTTTGATCGGAAACATCCCATCCCAATAAGGCGTCACTTAAAACGGTATTTACATTTTTTACAGCTTTCAAAACGCCTTTTCCGCCATACAGCTTTTTGTTATTGTCTCTTAATTCTACAGCTTCGTGAATACCTGTACTTGCTCCGCTTGGAACGGCAGCACGCCCTAATTTTTCGTTCTCTGTCATAACATCTACTTCAATGGTAGGGTTTCCACGACTGTCTAAAATTTGTCTCGCATGGATGGATGCAATGTAACTCATGTGTTTAAAATTTATTGTTGATTATATAATGATGTGATTTTTTCAATTGCAAAGAAACAACCTTTGAAACTGGCTTCAAAATGTTTGCTATGTGGTTAGTTGTTTAAAGATATTTTCAAGACTTTGATTCTCGCTGTTTAATGAAATGATATTCAGCTGATGTTGTAAACTGAATTCAAAAAGTTTTTTCTTCAAACGCTCTGGCGACATGGTTTCAATGATAAAACTATGATCAGCAGACGCAATTATATGCATGGCCTCTTCAATACTTTCCAGCATGTTTATTTTGATGCTTTCTTTAAATTGAACAGTAACATGGTGCTTTCCGTTATCTCCTTTTTTCAATTGACTTAGGTTGTCATCGGCTACAATTTTTCCTTTGTTGATGATGATCACCCTGTCGCATAATGCCTCAACTTCCTGCATGATATGAGAAGAAAACAAAACCGTTTTGTGCTCGCCGAGTTTTTTGATGACTTCCCTGATTTCTATAATTTGATTGGGGTCTAGTCCTGTTGTAGGTTCATCCAGTATTAATACTTCTGGGTCATGGACTAAAGTCGCCGCCAAGCCAACACGTTGTTTATATCCTTTACTTAGTTGTCCTATTTTTTTATGTGATTCAGTTTGTAAACCTACCAATTCAATAACTTCTTCTACTCTTTTTTGGGATGATTTTACTTTATGTATGCCTGCAATGAAACCGAGATATTCTCTTACATACATTTCTGTATATAGAGGATTGGCCTCTGGCAAATAACCGATTTTTGTTTTGGTAATCGTGTTTGTTGTTTCAACTGGAATGCCACAAACGTCAATTTTACCGCCGTCGGATGCAAGATATCCCGTAATCATCTTCATCGTTGTGGATTTACCTGCACCGTTTGGTCCAAGAAATCCTACAATTTCATTTTTGTGTAACGAAAACGAAATGTCATTTACAGCTCTTTGTGAGCCATAGTTTTTAGAAAGATTTGAAACGGTTATCGACATCAGTGCTGATTAAAAAAATTATCGTTGATCAATTGATGTTTAACCATAAAAGCAATACACTTTATTTTGAAGGTGGTCTGTTGTTGCCTCCACCTTGAGGTCTGTTTTGGTTTCTTGGTTGCCCACCTTGCTGTGGTCTGTTTTGATTTCTCGGTTGTCCGCCTTGTTGTGGCTGGTTCGGATTTCCACCTTGTCCCGGCTGATCATTTCTTCTCTGTGGTTGTCCTTGTCTTTGTTGTGGCGGTCCTTGCCTTTGCTGACCTGCTCCTTGTGCTCCTTGTTGAGGAGATTGAGGTCTTTGTCCACCACCTTGTTGTCTTTGTTGTTGACCGCGCTCTTTCTCTCTGCGTTTACGTGTGGTTTTTTCCAGACTTTTCAGACTGATTTGACCCACTAAATCTGCATATTCAGGTTCTACCTCTTTTGGTTTACCCGTAATGACTTCTGCTGTTTCTAATTCTTCAGGTCTGATGCCTTGTCTGTTTTGGGCTTTGATATTTTTTACAGTTTCCAGTGTTAAGGGATACTGCTTGTTGCTGTCGGCCATCGTATACCACATCAGATTTCTGAAAATATCTTTCTTAACCAAAAACGCACGTCCTTTGGCCAATTCAAGCATGTCTGCATCATTAGGGAAGAACTGCAAAGCATCCATATAAGTATCCAATTCGTAATTCAAACAACATTTCAAACGACCACACTGACCGCTGAGTTTGGTTTGATTGATACTTAAATTCTGGTATCTCGCTGCGTTTGTATTTACACTTTTGAAATCGGTAAGCCAGGTACTGCAACACAATTCTCTGCCGCAACTGCCAATACCACCCACTTTTCCGGCTTCTTGACGAGCTCCAATCTGACGCATTTCCACTTTTACTTTAAACTCACCGGCATATAATTTAATCAACTCTCTGAAATCAACACGGTCGTCTGCTATGTAGAAATAGGTAGCTTTTCTTCCATCGGCCTGAATTTCCACCTCAGCCATTTTTAATTCCAGTTTTAAATGCCTCGCTATAGCACGACTACGAATCAACATCTGAGCTTCTTTCGATTTAGCTTCTTTTAATTTCTCAAGATCTTGTTCTGTAGCAAGACGCATTACTTTTTTAATATCCGGACTTTTTTCGTCGATATTGTTTTTCTTCAACTGAAGTCTTACCAACTCGCCTGTAAGATTA
>CALPIT020000239.1 GCA_943323705.2 Streptomyces griseus | reverse complement strand
TGAAGCTATATAAATACGACCAAAGACTTTGATGGCATTCAGTCCTTTGTAGAACTCATCTCTAAACGACTGCGGATCTTCAATAAAAAAATACTGATAAAAAGAAATGGTGATGCGAAATTCAGTTTCCTCATATAGAAGCTTCTTGAGTTCCTCCTGAGAAACACGATTGTGTAATACTGCCATAAATTTGAATTTGATTCCGTTGTCGGAAAATCTGATAAAAGATTGGATGCTTGCAGGGCAAACCAAATTATGGTCAAAAGTAAATAAACAAAATGGGAATTAAAAACCAATACGATTAATAAAATCCTGCGAATCCGAACGGAACGTACTGTTTAATACTGAACCCAAAAGCCCATCAGCACCAATAACAATGGCGTTTCTTCTAGTTTTGCCATTATTTAAAGCAGATACATAATCAATTCTGATGAATTTGAAAATATTTTCCAACCCAACAAAACCTTCAATGAAATTATTATTTCCATCTACATAAATACCATTGGTACCTGCGACCAAATTCCAGTTTAACTTCTTAAAGAAAGGAATTTTATTGGTGAGCAAGCCGTTGAAGTGATGCTCAATATTTCCTGTTACATAAAATGGAGCTGTAGTAGAATGTTCATAGGAAGAAATCAATTGAAACGTCTTCACATACTCCGTAGCTGATTTCAAACCATTACCTAAGAAATGATGATAATCGTGTATAAACACTTTTTTGTTGTTAAAAAAACCACCGGCAGCAAAACGATATTTCATCGTACCCGCCAATTTAAGATTTTTATCATCACTCACAGAAAAACGCCATTTATCAAAATCTACATCACTGCCTAACAAACCTCTAAATCCTTTTGTATAAGTGAATGACAATTCTGGAAATTTAGAACCCAATGGAATTCTTCCTTTTGGTAACTGTATATATTTTTGTCCAGGTCTGAACACAATTCTAAATGATGCATTAAATGCTTGATAACGAAAAATATCTCCAGCACCTACTCTATCTGTTGGGAAATTTTCAGTCAGATTAAAGGTGTCTTTTTTCTTGAAAACATAACTTGTAGTGTTGTAAAGCGGAAGCCTGTCTTCATATAATGCCTGTACAGAAAATTTCAAACCATTGTCAAAAAACTGACTAAACACCACATTGGCATAAATATTTTCGTAAGTTTTCATGAAATTCTTTCCGGTTTCCAATGAACTAAATGTATTGGTTATAGGCAAAATGGGTTGATTTTTATTATACTGCGAAACTCTTTTACCTCCTGAGAAATCCCATATTGTATTTTTGGTATCATCACCTGCTGATGTATCTTTTCGAGCTAATGTAACTGTAGCCCATGAATTCAAATGATGATTGGAAAAACCATATCTAAAGGATGGCTGCACGGTTAATACCGCTTTGTTCTTGCCAATTCTTCTCCTTATGTAAGCCGACAACTGCAGGTTGAGTCCTTCTGCTGTGTTGTATTGCAAGTTGTTTAACAAGGATTCAGTTCCCCAGTAAATATTGCCTTGCTTTCGGTAGCAAGTTCTACTAATACCAGGGAAAACTAGATTCGTAATTTTTAATTTTCCTTGTTTTTTTCTTAACGTATCAATATTATTTCTTACTGCTTGAGAATCCAATTCTGATTGAAAAATACTGTCTTTTACTTTATAATCACGAAGCTCTTCTGTTTCCAAAGGCACCGGCCTAATAGCATCCCAATAAGCTCTTGTCTTTTTATTAACGCCTGTATCATATTTAATCAAAACCCTATCGAAGAACTTTTTACTGAATACAGGATTGACCAAATAATCAGAATATACAGAAAGAAAATTTCCAATGACATCAATGCCTAACATTTTGAAATTAAAATACATCAGCTGATTTTTCACCATCCAAACATCTTTGCTGACTGGCACATAAAGCTGGGTAACTTTTAATGTATCCAATACTTCCAATTGATTTTCCTTTGTAACCTCTAATTCAAAACTATGGATGCGCCAATCTTCATCCACTATATTGATAATGCCCGAAAACAAAGGCTCATATTTTCTTTTAGGAGTAACTCTGATAGTATTGATCATTTTTCCGTTTTCAAAAAACGTTCCCAAGATTTTATATTTGTAAAACCTCAACGCACCATCTGCAATCGGAGATACAAAGCCTCGCTTATTAAATCCCTGATCAAAAACAGTAACGTTATTTTGATACATATTAATAAAAGCAGGAAATGTAAATCCAAAGCTATTGCTCCCACTTACCCTACTGCTCAATACTTCTAGTTTGAATTTATCAGGTTGTTCAACTGCTAATTTGGAAACAGACTCTGATAAATAAATAATTCCTTTACCTGAAGAATCTAAGCCCATGGATTGACGATCATCATCCTCCACCTTTTGTCCCATTACTCTTTTAGGTAAGCTTCTCAGCTTTATCAAGTCCTTTCCATACAAGTCGCAGTTAAATCCTTTAACCTGGCTGTTGTAATAATTTCTTTTTTTAATGGATTGTCGAATGATTTCATAAGCAGGATTTTCTCCTTTATTATCTACAACAAACTCTTTTAAATTGAGATATTGAATTTTTAAAATAAAATCAAGTTGCGTTTCACTTGAAATGGCGATTGTCTTTTCCAATGCCTCATAACCTATATGCTGACAAACAATCGTATAACTTCCCGGCTTTAATTGAAATGAATATTGTGCCTTGTTATTTGCAGTTACACCTGAGGAGGTACCCTTTACCGTTATGGTTGAGAAAGGAAGTAGATTCCCTTTTTCGTCATACACCGTACCCCATAATTTTTGAGCATATAAAGTAATTCCTGAAAAAAAGAATAAAAAGAAAGTCAGTATAATTCCTATTTGACGCATGATTTTGATTTAAGATTTCCCCCTGAGTAGTGAGCCAGATAAAGCAGCGAATCCACCAACCAATCCGCCAATTAAAGCTGTAATTAATACAAGTAAAAAAGGACTTGACATATTTAGAATCAGCATAGAAACCTTCCCAGCTAAAATATGACTATTCTTAAAACTTAACCAAAAACAGATGCCAAACCAAAGAATAAATAAAGCTAAAAAACCCTTCAAAAAAGCAAGTCCATAACGTGCAGGAAAAATAAATGAAACAACAAATGACACTACCGCAATACTCCACCAAGGAAAATAAAGACAAGCTGTAAAGCTCAGCAACATCATCAATAACATTGAAATGATAAATCTCATAAGTTTTTTTTAAAGTCAAAATGAGAAAATTAAAAGTAAAAATTGATGCGTTACATTTTTAACTTTTGAATTTTTACTTTTTAATTTGTTTTAAAATAATTCGCTAAACAGAAGATTATAATGCTTTCTCAAATAAAACTTCATGAATATTAATAAATCAATCGTATTAATTAAATCGCATCTCCCATTTAATCCTTCTGTCTTTTTGCTCATCGCGTTTCATCAACCAAAGCTGATAGTAATTTCCTGCCACCCAATTATCAACACCATCATCATAAAATTTGCTACCCGGATTTCCCGATTGACCACCAGGATATATACCATACGCATCTGTAACAGCAGTTAACCCAACAATCATCCTCCAACTTGGTCCATGATTTTCTGTAGTTGCATTGATAATATTCGCTCCACCTCCTATGGGTAAATGCATCCTGCTCATGGAAGGCAATTTCAATAAATAATCAATATGCGTATCCTTATATTTCCACCATTCTAATTTTTTATCAGTTTCCAATTGACCTAATATCATAACAGATTTTTTAAATGCTGCAGTTGCTATTTCAGGCAATGTTTCTTTCCAAGGTGTATTGATATTGTCGTAAAATTTGTAGGCACTGTCTTGAAGCAAGTTTTCCATTAAAGTACTTTCAAATGGTCGAGCAGTATAAGAAGGCGCTTTCGTGTACTCGTCATTGTATGTAGTGTCATAAAAAGATTGCCAATAAATATCAAAAACT
>CALPIT020000238.1 GCA_943323705.2 Streptomyces griseus | reverse complement strand
GACAAAAGCAACAATTACTCATATCAATGCTGCCGGGGTTAATGACACAGCTGTGATTGTTACTTTTCTTTCTGGATTTTCAAGAGATACATTAAGTGTTGCGTCAGTTACACCGTGTTCTGTTAGTACAACAAAAACACTTAATTTAAGTGCAATATTGGCAACACCTGCAGTTTCAACATTAACGGCCAGTGGCAATAATTTCTCGCCTTGCATTGGAGATGTTGTTTCTTATACAGCAACCGCATCATCCCCATCGACATCTCAATCTAATATTTCTGTTTTCAGATGGACAAGGCCTACATTTACATCTATCCTATCGGCAACAACAGATAGCTCAACAATTTCTCTGAAGTACAATACTGGGTTTGTAGGTGGAAGTATAAGTGTTAGAGGACAGAGCGCTTGCGGAATTGCAGGTACTGCAAAAACTGCAACATTGCAATATTTGCCACCAACACCAACTAGCATTACATCGTCAACTGGAACTTATAATGCTTGTATAGGAAACCAAATCACATACACAGCATTTGTGCCTGCACCAACTTCATCTCAAAGAGTAGCTTCAATATATAGATGGACAAGACCGAATTTTACTACAATTGTTAGTGCTACTTCAGATAGCTCAAGTGTTGTATTAAAATTCAATACCGGTTACATAGGAGGTAGTTTATCTGTAAAAGGTCAGACATTGTGTGGAGCTCAGGGTTCAGCTAAAAATCAATCATTGACGCATGTATCTTGCCCAACGGGTACTAAATCTAATTCTTATGTCATAAACAAATCAATTTCAAATAATGAGAATAATATAGTTGGATTTAGCATTTACCCAAATCCTAGTACTTCAATTTTTAATATTTATGATAATAGCAATTTTATAAGCCAAGTTGAAATTACGATTTTCGATATGCAAGGAAGATTGATCGAAAAAAAGGTATATGAAAATTCAAATAATATCAAATTAGGTCAAAATTTTAAACCAGGAGTTTATATAGCAGAAATTAAAAAAGGAGAATTGAAGCATTCTGTTAGGCTTGTTAAATACTAGGAACGATTATAAAACATCATATCAAAGAAAGGTAACTGAATTAATAAAGTTGCCTTTCTTTTTTTACATTGTCTATTGATTTAGTTTACAACAAAACATAAAAAAGCGGCTAATTCTTTTTTGGGGAATTAGCCGCTTTTTTATGTTATTGAAGAGAATTACATCTTATTAGACTGATATTTCAATTCTTCCTCCATCATCTCTGTAACCATCATTTGCAAATCGTATTTAGGTTTCCATCCCAATTTGGTATTCGCTTTTGTGGCATCGCCTATCAATAAATCCACCTCAGCCGGACGGAAATATCTTGGATGGATGCCAACCACTTGTTTGCCGATTGGTAATTGGAATGCAGGATTGCTGCAACTTTCTATAAATGCTTTTTCTTCAACGCCTTCACCAGTGAAATTTAATTTAATCCCCACATGGTCAAATGCCATGATGATGAAATCTCTTACGGAAGTAGTTACGTTAGTAGCCAAAACATAATCTTCAGGTTCTTCTTGTTGCATCATCAACCACATCCCTTCAACATAATCTTTGGCATGTCCCCAGTCTCTTTTAGCATCCAAGTTTCCTAACATCAGTGTATCGTCAAGTCCTAAAGCGATTCTTGTAACGCCAATAGTAATTTTCCTGGTTACAAAACTTTCGCCACGTAAAGGACTTTCATGGTTAAATAAAATGCCATTCACAGCAAACAAATCATATGCTTCTCTGTAGTTCACCGTAATCCAATAACCATATAATTTAGCCACACCATAAGGAGAACGAGGATAGAATGGAGTAGTTTCTTTTTGAGGGATTTCCTGAACTTTACCATATAATTCAGAAGTAGAAGCCTGATAGAATTTAGTTTTTTTCTCTAATCCTAAAATTCTGATGGCTTCGAGAATTCTTAAAACACCCATAGCATCAGAGTTGGCTGTATACTCAGGTGTTTCAAAACTTACCTGCACATGACTTTGAGCTGCTAAGTTATAAATTTCATCAGGTTGCGTTTGTTGAACGATTCTTATCAAATTACTGGAATCCGTTAAGTCGCCATAATGCAAATGAAAACGATCAGCAATTGATTTGTCAAAAAACAAATGATCAATACGGTCAGTATTCATCAAAGAACTTCTACGTTTTATGCCATGAACATTATATCCTTTCTTAAGTAGAAATTCAGCTAGATATGCTCCATCTTGTCCAGTTATGCCCGTTATTAATGCTGTCTTCATTATAATTATGAGTTTTACCCTTAGTTTTAGAATTTTATTATTTTCTTTTTTTAAAAGTGAGCAAAAATAACATTAAAACTTTAAGTTTGAGTGTTTTAAGCTAAGATTGAATTAGGAAATATTGTAAAAAATTAGATTTTTTAGGCAAAATCAAATAAAGTGAAACTTTCTGTCATTATTGTTAATTATAAAACCGCCGGTTTGGTGGTGGATTGTCTACATTCCATTTTTCAATATGATGCATCTCAAATTGAAATTATAGTCGTTGATAATTTTTCTTTGGATGAAATTGAGAATATATTGAAGGCTGATTTCCCTAATGTAAAATTCATACAGATGGGATATAATGCCGGATTTGCCAGAGCCAATAATGCAGGAATCAAAATTGCAGAAGGTGATGCAATATTGTTGCTGAATTCTGATACCATTAACCTAGATAATGCAATAGCCAATTGTTATGTTGAATTTATGAAGAGTGATTTTGCTGCTTGTGGAGTACAACTATTAAATGAGGATAGAACACCACAGATTTCGGGCAATAATTTAATGAAAGGTGGACTTAATTTCTTATTACCACTTCCATACCTAGGAAACATGTTGAAATATTTGGCAGGGTTGATGAAAGTGAAAAGACCCAGTATCGCAGAAACTTCAAACACTATAGAAGTGGATTGGGTAAATGGCGCTTTCTTAATGGTGAAGAAATCTGCTATAGAAAAAGCGGGTTTAATGGATGAGGATTTTTTCCTTTATTCAGAAGAAACTGAATGGTGCAGTCGAATCAAAAAACAGGGAAAGATTGGCATTTTTGGGAAATATAATGTCGTTCACCTTCAGGGGGAATCTTCTAAGTCGGCATTTGAATCAACAGGCAAAGGTTATTTTAATTTGTTTGATAAAAAAGGACTTCAAATGATGGTAAGCTCATTTTTGAGAACCAGAAAAGAACTTGGAATTGGATGGTATTTTTTCCATTTGTTTTTTTACTTGCTTACCATTCCTGTTTTTGGGGTTGGTTTGTTTTTTTCTAAAATATTCTTCACAAACAAATCGGGATATAATTATGCTCAGTTCAAAGGATTTGTATCAAATGTAGGAACGCTTTTGACTTTGAGTATAAAGATGATTAAGAATAAACCTTATTTCTACAAGATGTTGTAAAATGGCTTAAGATTTTATGGCATTCGCAGCCTTCTCTGCAATTTTATCCCAAAAAAAATGATTGAAAAAACTAGTGCCAATACTTCCTTTTGATGGGTTGGCATTGATAATGGCAGCTGCAAATTCCGCCCAATTTTTATGATCAACTATATTTAATTTATTGCCGGTAATGTTTTCAGGAACTCCGATTGCTCCTTCTACAGTGCTGATGCACGTAAGGTTGTAGCCTAATGCCTCTACTAATTTTGTTTTAATTCCTCCTCCATCAGTTACTGGGTTGATAAAAATATCGGCTCCTTTGAAATATAAAGTTATATCATCTACGAAACCGGCGTAAAGGATGTTGTTGGCTTTCTCTGCTTTCAAATCGTTAAGTTCTTCAGGAAGATTTTTGCCACAGATGAGTATCGTGTATGCATATCCAATAGTGGATTTTAATATTGGATTTATTTTATAAAGAATGATTTTAAGCGCATCCAAATTGGGCATATAATCCAATGTGCCATTGAATAATAAGATTTTATT
>CALPIT020000237.1 GCA_943323705.2 Streptomyces griseus | reverse complement strand
GTGTATTGGGTGTACCATCCTGGATTTTCAAAAATATTTCGAAGAATCACACTTGGTGTAATGGTGTTGTAATAGCCTTGGCCAATGTAGTTTTTATAGATTTTGTTTTGGCTTGCAATAGATTTCAATGCAGTCAAATACTCATATTCCGACATGCCAACTCCTGTATGTAAGGGTTGTTTCAAACGGATGCTCTGTGGTATGGTTTTGCTGATCAATTCATCAACAGAATTAACACCGATAACGGCAAGCATTTCATTGGTTTCTTTTTCATTGGGGCCGATATGGCGTTGAAGAAATTCGTCTTGTTGTAAATTGAAAATATTCATAATAATAATTGTAGACTTTAACTTAATATTGTTGGGAAAATAAGGCGATGTTCAGGCCATTAAATTATGGCGCAAATTTACAGCATCAACACTAGATTTTACAGGGATAAATTTGATTTAAATTTACTTGTGGAAAAATAGATAATAATTAATCGCGCGCTTTTAAACAAATGAGTAAAGATATTTTACATAACTGGCAAAAAAAGTCGACTGAGCGTCAAAAGCTCTATAAAAACTACCTTCTAAAAGCGGATAAGAATAAAGTGTTGAAACAATTGCCGGATTTGAATGAAGCAGCTTATGAAAATATTAATTGCCTTAATTGCGCCGCTTGTTGTAAAAATTATTCCCCTCGATTTAAAACACCAGACATAAAACGAATCTCCAAGCATCTAGATTTAAAAGAAGGTGTTTTCATTGAAAAATACCTCAATTTAGACGAGGAAGGAGATTATGTAGTGAATACCAAACCTTGCCCTTTTCTGGGTGATGATAATTATTGCTCAATTTATGATGTCAGACCTTCAGATTGTGCCCGATTCCCATATACGGATGAAGATGTGATTTTAAAGCGAGTTCCACTGACTTTGAAAAATTCAAGCTTTTGTCCGATTGTGTATTTTGTGTTGGAGGAGTTAGTTAGGAAGGGGTAGGTGATATCCTTGTTTAAAGGTTTAAAACGCTATGCTGGTTTAAGGGTTTAATTCGCTGCGCTGGTTTGAGGTAAACCATTAAACCGTTAAACCATTAAACCTCAAAACCATTAATATTCCATCTCCTTCAACGCTGGAGCTTTAAACCAAGTTGCCACAACAACGGCGATGGTCATACATCCACCGAAAATCACAGAAGGAACAATCCCTATTAATTTAGCCATCATGCCGCTTTCAAACTGACCGAGTTCGTTTGAAGAATTGATGAACATACTATTAACCGACATAACCCTGCCTCTTAATTCATCGGGTGTTTTCAATTGAAGGATGGTACCTCTGATGACAACACTGACACCATCCAGACATCCACTAACCATCAATGCAAGGAAAGAAAGCCAGAACACTTTTGATATTGCAAATATGATAATGCAAACGCCAAATCCGGCAATCGTATAAAATAATAGTTTCCCTTGATTTCTTTTTAAAGGGTAAAAAGTCAGCGCTGTTACCATGATGATTGATCCAATATCGGTTGCGGCATTTAGCCATCCGAATCCAGTTGGACCTGCATTTAGAATATCTTTTGCGAAAATCGGTACCATAGCAGCGGCGCCTCCAAATAATACTGCAAATAAATCCAATGACAATGCACCTAAAAGCTCTTTGGTTTTAAAAACATAGTTAATGCCTTCTCTTACACTTTGCCAGGTATTTTGAGCTACATGCACAATTACAGGTTTAGATCTGAGATTGGATAATAACAAATATCCAGTAATTACAAATATCAATACCACGATAAAGCTGAAATGAATTCCTATTAAAGCAATAAAAAGTCCTCCCATAGCATGCCCAATGATTGAACCGGTTAGCCACGTAGCAGAGCTGATCGTAGCCGCTGAAGGCAATTGTTTCTTTGAAACTATTTTAGAAATTAAAGCAGAAAATGTTGGCCCTGAAAAAGCTCTAATGGCACCAGTAAAAGCAATGACAACGAAAATGAGTGATGCTGTGGTCCAGGGATGATTTTTATTCACTACGTCTGGGTCGGATAAGAAAAGGAAAATTAAAATGCAGCACATATAAAGAATAATGCATTTTAATAACAAGTTTCTGTTCTCATTTCTGTCGATATAATGACCTGCATATAAAGCAAAAGAAAGTGCGGCAACGACTTCGGAGAGCCCAACCAAACCTAAAGCCAATGGACTATTCGTTAAAGTATACACCCACCAACCGATAATTGTACTTGTCATTCTCAATCCCATGATAAAAATGAAACGACCACCAATAAAAAATTTAAATTCTTTATTGCTGAAAGCTTCGAATGGGTTGTTATTTGGGTTGGTTTTATTCAAACAAATTGAAAGTTAGGGTAAAGTTATAAAATGTTGTCCATTTTCATAATCTTTATCCAATGCTTCTAAAACTATTTCGAGATGTTTAGGATTACCTATGAAGTCGGCGTTGGAAGCATCAATGAACAACGTTTTTATATTATGTTGTTTGATATACTGGGTATAAGTTTCTTGTAAAGTAAATAAATAGTCATTAGGAATGTCCTGCTCAAAAGAGCGATTCCTTTTCTTAATGTTTTCCTGCAACTTTGAAACCGGACTATGCAAGTAGATCAGTAAATCTGGTTGAATGATTTGTGGATTGATGATGTCGAACAATTTCTGATAAAGCCTGAATTCTTCTTCAGGTAAATTCACTTTTGCAAAAAGAAGGCATTTGGTAAATAAATAATCCGATACGGTTATGTGTTGAAAAAGATCATTGGAGTGAAGCAGTTCTTTAAGCTGCTTATATCTTTCAGCCATGAAAAACAATTCCAACGGAAAAGCGTATTGATCAGGATTTTGATAAAACTTGGGAAGAAATGGGTTTTCTGCAAATTCCTCTAGAATCAATCTTGCATTATAGTGTTTGCTGAGGATGTTCGCAAGTGTCGTTTTACCGGCCCCGATATTGCCTTCTATGGTGACGAAACTGTATTTCACTTTTTGTTATTGTCTGTTTTTTATTGTGTTGCAAAATAAGAGGTTATCAATCAATAATTCTTATTTTTTTTGAACGGGTAAATTATCCTTGCATTTTATCAGCAACTCATGTATGTTTTTTTTAAAAACAGGATGAATGAAATTAGGAGAAAGCTCATTTAATGGTGTCAGTACAAATTTCCTTTCTTGCATCAAAGGATGAGGAATAATCAAGTCTTTTTGATTGATGACTTCTTTTTCATAAAAAAGAATGTCGATGTCGATTATTCTTGGTGCATTTTTGACTGTTCTGATTCTGCCCATACTTTTTTCAATAAGCAGAATATGCTCTAAAACCAATTCCGGTTTTAGCTTTGTTGAAATAACGATTACTTGATTTAGGAAATCGGGTTGATTTGTATTCCCCCATGCTGCAGTGCTATAAAATGCAGATGCTCTGGAAACTTTTCCAACTTGTTTATGAATCAATGACTTTGCTTTTTTTAGTTGGGCTAATGAGTTGCCCATATTGCTGCCAAGTAATAAATAGACTTTTTTCATTGTGGTGGTTGGGGGTGTAAAGGTAGGAAGTTGTTTGGGATACTGGATAGTTGATACTGGATAGTTGATACTGGATACGGGATACTTGATTTGTAAACCGTACTTCTTAGCAATGTCTCCTGAAAGTGCCGTTGCGTTTTGTAAGGATATTGTAAGATTGGATGGGTTTAAAAGCTTGAATATGTTCAATTGGCAGCAACCTTTTGAACAAATTGAAGCTTTTGAACCTCTTAAACCTACAGTATATTTTAATCAAAAACTATCTTAGCTTTACACCGAAATTTTTTTAAATGCAATACAGTCAGTTGAGAGCCATGTGGGCGATTACAAAAGGAAGCCTTAGAGCCATTACCAGAAGCCCATCGGCAATGATATTTAGCTTTATTTTTCCATTCATCTTTATATTGGTTTTTGGATTCATTGGTGGTGGTGGTTCTACACAGTCGTTTAAGGTAGTCATTGAT
>CALPIT020000236.1 GCA_943323705.2 Streptomyces griseus | reverse complement strand
CGATCAATTGCCCAAGCTGGACTTTCAGTATTTAAACTAGCGCCTGCAAGAGCTTGTACATCTTTATACTTGTCTAGGAAATAGCTATCGATAAATTCAACCATATCAGTTCTCACCTGATTACTGGCATCGATTCTGCGTTTGAGCGCCAGTCCGTCTTCAGGAGATATTTCAGGATTGCGAATGATATCTTCTAGATGCCATTGCACGGTATCAATCCAGTTTTTCTGGTACAATAAAAAATCGATACTGCCATCAGTGTATGGGTTAACAACTAATTCATCTACATTATCATGTTGGTGATAATCCAAAATGGCTTTGTCAAAAATGTTGTTACAATGTGCAGCAAACATATTTAAAAGGATTAATTAAAAATGAACAAAAAAATGTTGTTTGTGCATCAAAAAAAAAAGCGAATGCTTAAGCATTTTTATTTTTATTGGCAACAGCGAAATAATATAAAGGAATGCCAATCAAAGTGATGATCAAACCTGGCCATGTAAATTGTGGTTTGTAAATAATCAACAACGTACAAAAGCTGATACCCATTATAATATAAATCACAGGTAATACAGGATAACCAAAGGCTTTGTAAGGTCTTTCTGCATCAGGACGTTTTTTTCTTAATATAAATATGCCTATAATGGTAAGAACATAAAAAATCACAACGATAAATGATACCATATCTAGCAAGTCGCCATATTTACCACTGAGGCAAAGAGCACATGCCATAACACATTGAATCCACAAAGCCCATTCCGGTACGGCATTTTTATTCAGCGATTCTGCTTTTTTGAAAAACAATTTATCGTGGGCCATAGTGTGATATACTCTGGCGCCGGCCAATATCAATCCATTGTTGCAACCAAATGTAGAAATCATGATCATGGCAGCGATGATGATGGTTCCGCTGCTTCCAAAAATTGCATCAGAAGCGCTTAATGCCACTCTGTTATCTTTAGCAAATGCCAATTCATGCATGGGCACTGTAGCCAAATACACCACATTCATCAACACATAAATTAATGTAACAATCAATGTGCCTAAAAACAAGCTCATTCCAATATTCTTTTTAGGATTTTTAATTTCACCCGCAATGAATGTTACGTTATTCCATGCATCACTGCTGAAAATGCTTCCAACCATGGCACTAGCTATAGCACCTAAAATCGCTCCATTGATTAAAGTTTGTGAACCAATAACCCCATCTGTTTTGGTTAATTTTTGCACCATCCAAGGATGCTCCCAATTGGCTGTCCAAACATCCCATTTGAATGCAATAAAGCCGGCAATGATCAAACCGAACAATGAGATGAGTTTAGTAGAGGTAAAGAATGTCTGAATGATTTTTCCGGTGTGAATGCCTCGTGTATTAATAAACGTTAGCAAAATAATAAGTGCAATCCCAAGCAACTGTGCATAGTGAACTGAAAGTCCCATTACATTAAATGTATTGACATCTTCCCAGGCCAGCATAGGGAAAAAATAACCTGCAAATTTTGCAAATCCAACTGCCACAGCGGCGATGGTACCTGTTTGAATTACAGAGAAAAAACTCCAGCCATATAAAAACCCAACCAATGGGTTATACGATTCTTTGAGATAAACATATTGCCCGCCCGCTTTTGGAAACATACCACTCAATTCTCCATAGCTTAAAGCTGCAGTAAGAGTCATAAATCCGGTTATCAACCATACGGCTATCAGCCAGCCCGCACTTCCCAAGTCTTTAAGCATATCGGCACTTACAATAAAAATGCCGGAACCTATCATCGATCCGGCTACTATCATTGTGGAATCAAATAAACCTAAAGTTGGTTTAAATGAGTTATTTGTTTCAGTCATAATCAGTTTTATATTGAATAAAAAATCCCGTTTTAATTAACGGGATTGAAGATACCATTTATTTTTATATCGATTACTTCTCTTCAGACATCATTTCGTTCATTCCTGTAATTACATCAGGAGTAATGTTATATGAGCTGTCTTTGTAAACCATATAATCCAAGCCATTTCCACAAGAGAAGATATAAGTAAATCTTTTATCCTTGTTGTATTCTTCCAGAAAATCTTTTAATTTCTGTTGGATATCATCCATGAATTTGTAACTTTTCTCATTTAGTTTTTGAGAGAGCGTTTGTTTTTTTGTGTCTACTTGTTGTTGTTCTTGTATAAGCTCATTTTGAAAAACCTCTGCTTCTGATTGAGTAATTGCATTTCCTCTTTTTAGAAAATTATTTTTTTTATTTTCTAGATTACGATAACTAGCTTCCCATTCTGTTTCAATGGCTTCCTGTTCTTTTTCAAGGGCTTTTCTGTTGTTCTTTATGTAACTTATTTTTTCATTTAATGAATCCAAATCAACATAGGCAAAACAAGGAGCAGATGAACTTGATGGCTTGAATGTTGAAGCGAATTGTTTTGTCTTTTTCTGATTTTCTTTTTTTCCAGAGAATTGAAAATAGTATAATACACCAACAGCTATAAGAAGAACAACATTCAATAACAGTGATAAATTTTTCATTTGAATAGATAAGTTTTAATGTGGCGGCAAGATAAATACAATCAGTTATAATACAATGCGCCGGATTTTGTTTTTAGGAAAGTTTTGGGAAGGGGAGCTGGATAGGATGGATAAGCTGGATACTGGATAGATTTTGTTCAAAAGGTTTGATAGGTTCAATTCCTGCCTACCGGCAGGCAGGTGTTCAAAAGGTTGGGTGTATTTCTCAGCAATGTCTCCTGAAAGGGACGTTGCGTTTTTTTAAGCAATGTTCAAAAGGTTTGATAGGTTCAATTCCTGCCTACCGGCAGGCAGGTGTTCAAAAGGTTAGGGGTATTTCTCAGCAATGTCTCCTGAAAGGGACGTTGCGTTTTTTTATGCAATGTTTAAAACGTTTGATAGGTTCAATTCCTGCCTACCGGCAGGCAGGTGTTCAAAAGGTTGGGTGATGTTGTTTCAATAAACGGCATGAACCTTTTGAACATCTTGAACCTTTTGAACCTCTGGAACTTTTTGAACCTTTTGAACCTTTTGAACCTTTTAAACATCAAGACAAAAAAAAGCTGCCCCGATTAAGAGACAGCTTTTGTATTTGAAGTGAATTTAATTACTCTTCATCATCGAAGCTCATGGCTTCTTTGGTTGTCATCAGCAATTCGTATTCTTCTTTGCTTCCTACGATCATGTTTTCGAAATCACGTAAACCTGTACCAGCTGGAATATGGTGACCGGTGATTACGTTTTCTTTCAATCCGAGCATTTCATCAGTTTTACCTAAGATGGCTGCAGAGCTCAACACTTTTGTAGTTTCCTGGAACGAAGCAGCTGAAATCCAGCTATGTGTTCCTAATGAAGCTTTAGTAATACCCAATAACAATGGAGAAGATGTAGCTGGTCTTGCATCACGATATTCAACCAATTTCTTATCGTTTCTTCTTAAGATAGAGTTTTCTTCTCTAACATCACGAAGGGTAACAATCTGACCAGATTTTAATTTAGTACTTTCTCCGCCGTCTGTGATTACTTTCTTATCATAGATGTAATCATTTTCAACGTTAAAGTCTAATCTGTCTTCTGTATCTCCTTCTAAGAATTTAGTATCACCTGCATCTTCGATAGTTACTTTACGCATCATTTGTCTAACGATAACTTCGATATGCTTATCATTGATTTTTACACCTTGTAAACGATATACTTCCTGAATTTCATTCACTACATATTCCTGAACAGCGAAAGGACCTTTGATAGACAAGATATCTGCTGGAGCGGTTTGACCATCACTCAATGCAGCACCTGCTTTTACGAAGTCACCATCTTGAACTAAGATTTGACGACTCAATGGAACAAGATACTTACGAGTTACGCCATCTTTTGCTTCAACACTGATTTCTCTGTTACCACGCTTGATAGCTCCAAAAGAAACCACACCATCAATTTCACAAACTACTGCAGGGTTGCTTGGGTTTCTAGCTTCAAACAATTCAGTTACACGAGGAAGACCCCCGGTGATATCCTTCAACTTGCTTAATACTCTAGGAATTTTCACCAACACCTGACCACTTCTTACTTCGTCACCTTCTTCGAT
>CALPIT020000235.1 GCA_943323705.2 Streptomyces griseus | reverse complement strand
GATGTAGAGTTAATGCGGCTAATGCTACATTCCACATGAGTGATGCTGTAGCCGATGTAGAGAAGTTTTCGGTGAATTCAAGTGATACTAGATTTAATGGAAATATTCTAATGCCTAAAGGAAAACTTCAACTTAAAGGAACAGTGGGCCCATTGGTAATGACGGGTGTTTTTATGGCTGAAATTATTGCCAGCAGTGTGGCTGCAACTTGGAACGGCAACACTTGCTCAGGTAATTTGATAGCTAGAAATCAAGAGGAGCCGTCACAGATTGTAAAAGATATAGTAAATAATACTTCTTTTGATGTGGTTGTTTCTCCTAATCCATCTACAACTGATTTTAAATTGCAAATTTCTAGTGTTAAACATGAGCCTGTAAATATTAAAATCTTTGATGTAACAGGAGCAGTAATGTCGGAAATCAAAGGAAAATATTCTGGTTCAGAAATCAGAGTAGGAGGTCAATTGAAATCAGGAACTTATTTCGCAGAGATAATAAAGGGAAATGAGAAGAAATTGGTGAAGTTGATTAAATTAAATTGATAGACATTCTATTATCGTCAACGGTTTCAACCGTGGGCGATAGATAAAATCAGTATGCAGATATAGTTTTTAATAGCCCACCATTAAAACGGTGGGCTTGCTTTTTAAAACAATTCCCTCAATTATTCAATTTTAACTATTTTTGGAACGAATAAAAATAAATAATACCGAAACTGCATTCTTGGAAAAAAAATCGCTCATATTATATCTTACATTTTTTAGTTTGATGTTTTTATATGCATGCATTCAACAATCATTTGCGCAGACCAAGCAAATAGATAGTTTGAAGTCGCTTATAAAAAATCAAACAGATGATAGTCTAAAAGTTAATACGCTCAATATTTTAAGTAAAGCATACTTCAGTATCGATACTAAAATTGCTATGCAATATGCAACTGATGCAAAAGATTTGGCAGAAGAAATCAATTATAGAAATGGGTTGGCATTGGCCTATAAAAATACTGGCATTGTATTTTATATGCAAAGCAAAAATGTTGAGGCTATTCAAAATTGGAATAGTGCTTTATCTATTTACAAGGAAGTCGATGATAAAGTTGGTCATGCAAATATCTTGAGCAATCTGGGTGCGATTTATTTTAACCAAGGTGTTGATGCAAAGGCTATCGAATATTATTTGCAATCTCTAAAACTAGCCGAAGAAATTAATGATTCATTACGATTGGCAACGGTACTCATGAACATTGGAACTGTATACCTTAATAAAAAAGCCAATTATGATAAGGCGTTAAATTATTATTTGCAGGCGCTTCCTATCTGTGAGTCTTTAAAAGATAAAGATGCATTGGGAACAATCTACGTAAATCTGGGTGAAATATATTTCGAAAAAGGCGAAGACAACAAAGCATTGAATTATTTGAAGAAATCATTGGTAGTTTATGAAGGGTCAGAAAATATACCTTATTCTTATATCGATATTGGGAAGGTTTATACGAAAATGGGCGATTATGATAATGCTATAAAAAATGAACTGATCGCTTTGGATATTGCTAATAAGTTAAATGGACAATTAGACATTGCTCGTTCTTTGCTCGGCCTGGCAAACACATATAATCAAAAAGGAGAAACCAGAATTGCCATAGATTATTTTCTTAAAGGCATTGATATTGCAACTGAGATAAAAGCCAATGCTGAATTGAGAGACATGTACAAAGGAATTTCAGCTGCTTACAGTCGAAATGGAGATTTTGATAATGCGTTTAAATATCAAAGCCTGTTGATTGCGGTAAAAGACACTTTATACAATATAGAAACAGATAAAAAATTAGGATCGCTGGATCTAGATTTTCAAATTTATAAAAAAGAGGGTCAAATCAGTCAACAAAATCAAGCCATTCAACGCCAAAAAATGATCCGCAATTCATTCATTATCGGCTTTGCCATCGTCATCATTTTCGCAGGAATATTTTTAAAACAACGAAACAAAATTTCTAAAGAAAAACAAAGAAGCGAAGAGTTGTTATTGAATATCCTCCCTGAAGAAACTGCCGAAGAATTAAAGAATACAGGTACAGCGACTGCTAAAAGTTATGATTCTGTAACGGTGCTGTTTACCGATTTTAAAGATTTTACCAAGCTGTCTGAAGTACTCACGCCTAAAGAGCTTGTTGCCGAAATAAATGAATGTTTCTCTGCCTTTGATGCCATCATGCAACAATATGGAATTGAAAAAATAAAGACTATTGGCGATGCTTACATGGCCGCTGGTGGTTTGCCTAGAGCAAATAATACCCATCCAGTTGATGTGGTAAAGGCAGCAATTGCCATAAGAGAATTTATGGCAGCACACAAAATTAAAAAAGAAGCAGAAGGAAAACTTTTCTTTAGAATCAGAGTTGGAGTTCATACCGGCCCAGTGGTTTCAGGTATTGTAGGTACCAAAAAATTCGCTTATGATATTTGGGGAGATACCGTAAATACAGCCTCAAGAATGGAATCTTCTGGTGAACCTGGTAAAGTAAACATCAGTGATATTACTTATCATTTGATAAAAGACCAATTTAATTGCGTTTACAGAGGAAAGCTGGCGGCAAAGAATAAAGGCGAAATCGATATGTATTTTGTAGAGGATGAAATCGCTTCGTAAAACTTCAGGGTTAATTACAATTTCACAAACTTTTTAGTAGTCAAGGCATTCGTAATCTCAAGGAAATAATTGCCTTTTGGTAATGTGGATACATCCATACTTATCATGTTCTTGCCTTTGTGAATGGCAGTTGCTTTTGTCATTAATAATTTACCAGTTTCATCAAATATTTTTGTGGTAGTGTTGAAGTCAATGTCGGCATTTGTGACTATGGTTAAAATGTCATGACAAGGAATAGGATATAGAGTGGTGTAAGTTAATTTCGATAATTGTAAAGATTTGATTTCACTGTATTTGATATTGTTGTCGGAACTGATTTCTTTTATCCTGTAGAAAACATAGCCATCAGTTAAAGAGGATAAATTGTCTGTGAAATGATAAACGCGAGTAGGGGCTGGAATTGCCGAGCTTATTTTTCTAAACTGAATGCCGTTATTACTCTTTTCAACTTCATAATTAATAACGTTGTCTTTCTGATTGATTACTGTCCATTTGATATTGGCAAGATCATCATTCTTCGAAACATCTAATTCAATATTACTTAATGGTACAATAATGTTTTGAACAGGAACATAAGAATATCCGTTGTAACTTCCATGATTAGACGCACCTGTTCCGTAAAACATATTCGTATAATCAGTATTGTCATTGCCACTAATTTCTGTGTAAAATGACATTTGCCCGTTTAGTGCTCCGCCGTTATTTAAATGGCCTAATCTGCTATATGCTACAATTCCCAATTGAGCGTTTGTGAATTCTATTTCCAAAATATCGATACTCACTCCGGAAATAAAACTGTAATCAGGAGAAGCACTTATATTAATATTGAACAAGTAATTATAAAATCCTTCCTCATTGGTTATGGTATAAATATAGTTTGATGTGGGAAGGTAATTGGTTAGGAAATTATTGTTGATTATGGCATTAGGCTGAGGAGAAACGGAATTAGGAATTTGAATGGTAAACTGAAGGTTGGAGAATTTACCTGTAAAACTTGTATTGGGTTTGATTGAAATGACGATAGCATTGGCATTACTACCAGTTCGGATGGCCCCACTAAAAATCTGACCTGTAATTTGTCCATTTGTAACTGAAAACATCAGCAACATCACAAAGACAAAAAAAGATATTTTTATTTTATTAGTCAATTTAATCAGTATTTTTTTACTGTGGCAATTCCTGTTTAATGATTTTTAATTCGGAGTTGTTTAAAACATGCTGAAGTAAAAATGATTTGTCGCTATCTGTATCAGTGTAATTTACAGCGCCGTTCATATTTACATCTGCTTTATAGTAGCCGTTTAAAATATAGTTTTCGTTGTTATTTAAATCTGACAATATTGAAGCTCTGTCGTTTGAGAAACCTGAATACCTGATATTGTTATTGCTATTGGAATTTCCACCCCACATCAAACGAATATTGCTTAAAGTTGGATGCGTATCTG
>CALPIT020000234.1 GCA_943323705.2 Streptomyces griseus | reverse complement strand
TCACTTCGTCTAACCGATCCTGTAACTCCTTCAAAAACTGTTGTTCCATTTCTTTGGCAAGGGATTTTGCATCAGGCTCGCCATTTTCAATTAAGAACTGTGTATATACTTCACGAGGATTCAAATGCTTATCGATAAGCGCGTAAAGCTGAGGCTGCGTAAACTTAGGTTCATCACCTTCGTTATGTCCATGACGACGATAACAAACCATATCAATAAAAATATCAGCATTAAATTTCTGACGGTATTGAGTGGCAATTTCAGCAACTTTCACTACGGCTTCCGGATCATCCCCATTCACATGAAACACTGGAGCCTGAACCATTGCAGCTACAGACGTTGCATAATCAGCACTTCTGGCATCATCAAAATCAGTTGTAAAACCAATCTGATTATTGATAACATAATGTATGGTACCACCGGTTCTGTATCCTTTGAGGTTGCTCATTTGCAACACTTCATAAACAATACCTTGACCTGCCACTGAGGCATCGCCATGAATTAATATCGGTAAAATGTTTTCGTGATTGCTATTATACAAAACATCTGCCTTGCTTCTTGAATATCCTAAAACAATAGGATCAACCGCTTCCAGATGAGAAGGATTGGGGCAAAGTTTCAAATGAATTTTATTACCTGATGTGGTTTGTATATCGCTGCTGAAACCTAAATGGTACTTTACATCACCACTTCCCATTGTCGTATCTGGTGTTGCATTCCCTTCAAATTCATTGAATATTTCTTCGTAAGTTTTTCCAAGAATATTAGCCAGTACATTCAATCGGCCTCTGTGTGCCATACCAATAACCACTTCCTGAACTTTATTAGCTGCAGCAGTGTTAATAATTGCGTCCAACGCTGCAATTGTTGTTTCACCTCCTTCAAGGCTGAATCTTTTCTGTCCAATGTACTTCGTGTGCAGAAACTTCTCAAACATCACACCTTCGTTCAATTTCTGTAAAATTCTTTTTTTCTGAGTCAAATTAACCGGACTTGGTACCACCTGTTCCATGGCCTTTGTTAACCATTCGATTTTCTCGGCATCATTGATGTACCCAAATTCCAATCCGATATGATGAGCGTAGCTTTTTTGAAGATTCGCCAATATTTGACTCAGGGTTTTCTTACCTGCACCAATGAAGTTCCCGGACTCGAAAGTCGTATTTAAATCTGCTTCAGAAAGCCCGAAATAGGAAAGTTCAAGATTAGCATTTCTGTTTCTGCGTTCTCTTATGGGGTTAGTTTTCGCCACCAAATGGGCTTTTTTTCTATACGCCTGAATGAGTTGAAAAACAGCAAACTCCTTATTCCAATTAATATTTCCAGCATTTTCAACTGTTGACGACTTGCCATTAACTGCATGTTGAGGCATATTAGCAACTGCGAAATCAAATCCCTCAAAAAATTTTCTCAAATCAATATCTACACTTTCAGGATTATTTACGAAATCCTGGTATAAGCTTTCAATATGATTCGGTGTTGAATTGGTGATGTACTGAAAATCCTTCATTTTTTTGATAATAATTGAAATGGTTTGCGTTAAACGTAAATTGGGTGCAAATATCGGCCTAAAACTTAAGATATTAAGCCATAAAAATTAAAAAAAAGCGACAATTTTCCACTCAATCGTTCCCGAGGTTAATATTTTTTTTAAAAAAAGTTAAGTTTATAAAAGCTATTCATTATCTTTGCATCCCTAAAAAAGAATAAATGGCAAATCACGCAGCAACCAAGAAAGATGTTCGTCAGAGCGCAAAACGTAATGAGCGTAATCGTTACTATGGTAAAACTACTCGTAACGCAATTCGCGACATCAGAGCAATTGACAGTCAAAAAACAGCTTCAGACAAATTACCTGAAGTATCTTCTATGATTGACAAATTGGCTAAACGTGGAACTATTCACAAAAACAAAGCTTCTAATTTGAAAAGAAAATTAGCTTTGAGAGTGAACAGTTTGAAAAAATAAATTAATTTTCTTGTAGAATATTTAACCTGCTTTTATAGCAGGTTTTTTTTTGAACATAACTACGGCAATGAGAATCTATATCTGCTTATCTCTTTTTATACTTTACACAGGTGCAATCTATGCCCAACTCACTCCATATGAAAAAGGGAATAAAAATGTCTCTGCCACTTATGATGAAATCATTTCCTGGTACAGAATGTTGGATAAAAAATCAGGCCAATTGAGTATGATTGAAAGGGGCATGACAGATGCAGAAAAACCCTTGCATGTAGTGTTAATGAGTTCAGACAAAACTTTCAATCCCAAATCCTGGCATTTCAACAACAAAATCGTCATTCTCATAAATAATGGTATCCACGCTGGAGAACCTGATGGAATTGACGCCAGCATGATGCTTGCCAGAGATATAATCAACAACAAAATCAAGCTGCCGGAAAATGTGTGCCTGGCTATTGTTCCTGTATATAATATCGGCGGATGCCTGAATAGAAATGGCACATCAAGAGTGAATCAAGATGGGCCCAAAGAGTACGGCTTCAGAGGCAACTCTCAAAACCTCGACTTAAACAGGGATTTTACTAAATGCGACAGTAAAGAGGCTAAAAGTTTTTCAGAAATTTTTCAATGGTTGCAGCCAGATATTTTTATAGACAATCATGTTAGCGATGGCGCAGATTATCAGCACACCATGACGCTTTTGACGACACAATATGACAAATTGGGTGGTTCGCTTGGACGTTATCTCAAAGAAAGTTTTGAGCCTTCTATTTATAAAAATATGAGTCATAAAGGATGGGAGCTCGTGCCCTATGTAGACTTTGAATCCACCAATTTTGATGACGGAATGGATGCTTTTTATGATCCGCCAAGGTATTCATCTGGTTATGCTTCATTGTTTAATACATTGTCATTTGTAACTGAAACACACATGCTTAAGCCTTATGCCCAAAGAGTACAATCCACTTATGACTTAATGGTGAGTTTTATTGAAGAAACCCATATTCATGCAAAAGAAATTCTTGCCGAAAGAAAAAAGACAATTGAAGAAAAGAATTCACAAAAAGAATTTGCCTTGAAATGGAAACTTATAAAAGACAATTTTTCAATAATTAATTTCAATGGATATGAAAGAGATTCAGCTTTGAGCGAAGCCACAGGATTGCAAAAGTATTTCTTCAATCACCAGAAGCCATTTGCCAAAAAAATAAAATATTACAATCATTACCAACCTTTTGAGATTGTTAAAAAGCCTAGAGCATATATCATACCTCAGGGTTGGAATGATGTGATAGAAAGAATGAAATCAAGTGGCGTTGTAATGACTAAAATGAGTAAAGACACTTCTTGCCTTGTAACTACATATAAAATCCTGAGTTATGAGTCCTACTCAAAACCGTATGAAAAACATCATAAAAATTTCAATGTAAAGACTGAATCTTTGGCTACGACTATGAAGTTTTCAAAAGGAGATTATTTTGTTGACGTGAACCAGTTTGCTGAAAGGTATATTATTGAAATGCTAGAGCCCAAAGGAGATGACAGTTTTTTTGCGTGGAATTTTTTCGATGGCATATTACAGCAAAAAGAAGGCTATAGTGATTACCGCTGGGAGGATTTGGCTGCAGCATATCTAAAAAAGGACAGCAGCTTGCAAGTCGCACTATCAAAGAAAAAGAAGGAATCGCCCGAATTTGCAAAAGATGCTCACCAGATATTGGATTTTATTTATAAGCATTCGCCATATTATGAGAAAGAACATATGCGTTACCCAGTTTATAGAGTGGAGTTTTGATTTAGAGATTATCTAACCTATCCAAATACGCAACGTCCCTTTCAGGAGACATTGCTGAGAAGTGGAAAGTATCCAGCGTATCTAGCTTATCCAAACTATCCAAATACGCAACGTCCCTTTCAGGAGACATTGCTGAGAAGATTTTTAGATTCTTGATACTAGATTCTTGATGATGGATTCTTTGCAACCTAATATAGCTATCCAGTATTTAATATCCAGCATCCAGTATCCAGTATCAAGTATCCATTCCAACCCCTACTTTTCAAAAATAATCCTCCAAAAACTCCCGACCTTCAACAATAATCCCTACATTTGCACCCCCGAAACAAATTCGGGAATAAACAATTTTTT
>CALPIT020000233.1 GCA_943323705.2 Streptomyces griseus | reverse complement strand
GGTGGCAGAGAAATTGTCACTCTTTGTCGTTGCGGATTATCTCAAAACATGCCTTTTTGCGACAGCTCACATAAAGATAAATTTCATCATGATGCAGTTGCTTTCGCACTTCCTCCTAAAAAACAAGATTAACCATGTCGGATTATAAATTATTCATGCTTTTACTGGGATGCAAACCCAAAGGCAGACATACCGAACAGCACGATATTTTCTTTACCATTGGCAAAAGCCTGAAAGAGATTGTCCCCGATATCAATGCCTTTTGGCCCGATGGTGGAAAAATTCATATTGATGCTTGGAGAGAAGTAAATGCCATTGAAGGTTATAAAATTTCAGTTGTAAGGAAAAAAGCCACTGCAACTGAAAAAGCCACTAAATTGTTTTTTCTGAATCTTGGCGGATATAAGCCCGGTGAGTTTGAAGAGTTTCATTATAAAATGATGGTTGCTGCTAAAGAAAAATCAGAAGCTATTGATCAAGCAAAATCAACTGCATTTTATCTGCACACCGGATTCAAAGGTGCGTCTTCTCATATCGATGACAAATACGGAATTGATGTAGATGATTTTTATCAAATAGAAGAAATTTTACCAGTTGCTCAACAAGAAAAATTCAGTATCAAAATCACCGCATCAAAAAATGCAGTGGAAGACAAGATGAAACTGGGTTATACCAATTTATCCAAAATAAAATAATGTGCGATGCGATTTCAATTCTTGTCTGTTGGTAAAGCAAATGAAAGCTATGTTGATGAAGGCATAAAAATGTTCACCAAAAGAATTACTAACTATTATCAAACTGATTGGCACATTATTTCGCCGCCTAAAAATGCCGCTACCCTTTCTGATACAGAATTGAAAAACAAAGAAGGAGAATTGATTCTACAACAAATCAAAGCAGATGATTATCTAGTGTTGCTTGATGAAAGAGGAAAACAATTTACGAGCGAAACATTGGCCAATTTTATTCAACAAAGAGCTAATGAAAGCAAAAAAAATATTGTCTTTTTAATCGGCGGCGCTTTCGGTGTAAGTGAGGCAGTTTTCAAAAGAGCAGATTACAAATGGAGCCTCTCACCTCTTGTATTTCCACATCAGTTGGTAAGATTGATTTTAGCTGAACAGATATATAGGGCTTGTAGTATCAATAGGAATGAGAAGTATCATCATGTATAAAAACGTTTGGGGTTTGGGGTTTGGCGTTATTTTGTTGTTTATTGTTTATTGTTTGAGAAACATTTTGAACCTATTGAACTTCTTGAACCTTCGGAACTCATTTTTAATTTTTAATTTTGATTTTTAAATTTCTCCCACCATGGACTTTTCATCCTCTCCCATTACCATAATACTTATTGCCATTAACGTGGTTGCTTTTTTAATCACAGATAGAGATGAAAGTCTTAAAGACAAAGCCATCATGTGGCCTTATGTTGTGAAAAGGAATAATCAATATTATAGAATGATTACTTCAGGATTTTTGCATGCAGATTTCATGCATCTTTTCTTCAACATGTTTACTTTGTATTTTTTTGGAAGGAATATTGAGCTGATTACTAAAGAGCTTGAATTGGGTGGAACTATTACTTATTTAGGCTTGTATTTTGGGGCCTTGGTCATTTCAGATTTACCCTGTTTTTTCAAATATAAAGATGTATATAATTACAGATCATTAGGTGCTTCAGGCGCCGTATCAGCGGTAGTTTTTGCTACCATTCTATTCTCACCTTGGAGCAGTATCTACTTGTATGGAGCGATTAAAATATCGGCTGCTGTATATGCAGTCTTGTTCGTCATCTATTGTATTTATATGGGTAAAAAAGGGCAAGACAATATCAATCACGATGCACATTTATGGGGCGCCTTATTTGGATTGGCTTTCATGCTGGCGATTGTATTAATCAAAGATCCTGAATTACTAAAACTCATTCTAGAACAAATGAAACATCCGAGTTTATTCGGAAGAGGATAATATAAATTTGATTGCTGATTTTGTTGAAGGCGTAATTTTAATTCTGTCGTCGATTCTCATACCTGCAATCCAAATGATTTTTTTATCTGATTCAATTACCCAGATTTTTTCTTTGTCGGAAATGGATAATTTCTGATCTACAAAAAAACGACTCAGCTTTTTCTTTTTCGTCATGCCTAATGGGTAGAAATAATCTCCTTGTTTCCATTTTCGGCATATCAATGGAAACTTAATTTTGTTGGCATCTGCGTATCCAATATATGGATTGGTTTCAATTTTTATAGGCGTTTCAATCAATTCAACTTTCAATTTTTTGTTATCCATTTCAATTTCACAATCTGAAGAATCAATTACAATAACAGAATTGTTTTCAGTCAACACCGGACAAACAATCAACCAGTTTCTGTTTCTAATCAGTCGATGTGTAGATGAAGTAATATATTTACCTGATTCACTAGACATCAACTGAATAGCATCTTTCATTTGAGCGGAATTAAATCCATAAGGTTTTAGTATCTCATAAAAAACAGTTTTGAATGCAGGCGTCTTCATCAATTTCAAAACAGGAATATGAATTTCATTTCCTTTATTGAATAACAAACTAGATTTAAATTTATCTATTGCAGCATTGTATATAATTGCTACGTCAGTGAATCTTTCTATATTCTCAATTAGGTTTCCTTCAACATGAGGAATCACTTTTTCAATAGAAGGCAACAATTCATTTCGGAAATAGTTTCTGGTGTATTTGTCAGATTCATTTGACACATCTTCACGCCAAGCAAGTTTTTTTTCAATAGCAAAATCTATGATTGTTTGCTTGGATGCAAATAACAGCGGACGGGTAATTTTCCCACCGATACCTCCAGTTTTTAGCTGCATTCCTATGAGTCCATTGATACCTGTTCCTTTGAAGAAATTCATGGCAATGGTTTCGGCATTGTCATTGGCATGATGTGCGGTTAGAATATGACTGATGCTATGTTTCAGCGCAATGTCATTAAACCATTCGTATCTTAATTCTCTCGCTGCCAATTGAATATTTATTTTGTTTTCAGCAGCATATTTTAATGTATCAAATTTTATGGCGTGATATTTTACATTGTAATGGGCTGCTGTATGCTTCACTAGCTTTTCATCTTCATCACTATCTGTTGACCTCAACTGAAAATTGCAATGTGCGATTTCAAAATCAAATCCAGATAAATGACAAAGCTCACATAATACAATTGAATCTACACCACCACTAACGGCAACGAGCAACCTGTCGTTTTTTTGAAACAAAGAATGCTGTTGAATGAATTGGTTGAATTGATGTAGTAGGTTCATGTTTATTGTTTAGGCCACAAAGACTCGAAGGCACAAAGGGACAAAAAGTTTTATTTTAATTAGCCACGAATTGGTTTCACGCTAAGCTCGCAATGAGGCTAAGTCGCAATGATTATATTTTATGGTGTTCCTTCGGAACTTTTTTTTAGAAAGCCACGAATTCACGAATTATTTTTTTTGATTTATATAACCACGAATTCACGAATTATTTTTTTTGATTTTTTTAATTTTGACTTTTGACTTTTCTTACTTGAGAAAATGATTATTTCATTTCCTCAATCCCACTTTTACATTTTACATTCAATATTTTACATTTTACATTTCCCACCCTCACTCCAACTCTTCCTTCGCCATCATCAGCTCACTATAACTATGCTTGTCATTTAATCGCTTTGCCACTTCCATACCTTTTTCATAAGTATCCAAGGCTTCATCAATTTTACCATTTTTTTCCAACAGTTTGGCTTTATGATAATAGGAACCCACATAATCAGGCTCTCTTTCCAGCAAATCATTGAATTGAGCCAAAGCCTCGCCATCTTTACCCAATTTTATGTATTCCAATGCCAGGGCATGTTGTAAAAAGCTATCTTTTCCACCAATGCTCAACATTTCAATAATTTTTTCTATCCGACTCATAACAATGCTTTGTTTAACAGGCCAATGGAATTATATTTGCACCCTGAAAAGGAACGAATACTTCTTTCCTGCTTTCAAGATTAAAAAATTAGTTTATGAAGATATTGATTTGTATCAGCAAAACTCCCGATACGACCGCAAAAATAGCCTTCACAGATAACAATACGAAATTTGCTGCTGATG
>CALPIT020000232.1 GCA_943323705.2 Streptomyces griseus | reverse complement strand
CTACTGCAGAAGGTATTTCAAAATATGGTGTTGAAGTAGGAATCATTTTATGTACACTCCGTCATTATAGTGAATCAGAAAGTTTGCAAACAGTAAATCTTGCTCATCAATTTCAAAATACTTATGTTGTTGGATTTGATATTGCAGCTGATGAAGCAGGCTTTCCGGTAGATAATCATGTCAAAGCCTTTCAGTTTGCTCATGAACACAACGTTTATTGCACTGCACATGCCGGTGAAGCCTGCGGACCTGAAAGCGTATGGAAAACTTTAGATGTTTTCATGCCATCTCGTATAGGCCATGGCGTTAGGAGTGCAGAAGATGAGTTGTTATTACAACACTTGAAAAAACACAACATACATCTTGAAGTTTGTCCAACCAGCAATATTAAAACCGGTGTTTTTGAATCTATAGAAAAACATTCAGCGCCGAAAATATATGAATCAGGCGTTTCTATGAGCATCAACACAGATGGCAGAACCATTTCAGATGCAACGCTTACAGAAGAGTATGAATTGATGAATAAAGTGTTTCAATGGAATATTCAACAACTTCGACATTGTAATCTCGAAGCCATTCGTCATTCATTTGCGAATGACAATATCAAACAAAAAATAAAGCAGCTTATTGAAGCTGCTTATGTGTAGTTTTATTTATCTCGATCCTTCCGGTAAAGGCTTGTCTCGTTTCAACATCTCATTTCTGTTTGCCATTTCCCATGCAGTGAAGAAAATCATTTGAGCACGTTTTTCAAATAGCGGCCAGTTGATTTTTTCGATGTCATCAGTCGTTTTGTGATAATCTGCTTTTAGCATGCCATCATAAAAAAACAAGACTGGAATGCCTTTTCTCGCGAAATTATAATGATCACTTCTGTAATAAATTCTGTTGGGATCTTTAGGGTCATCAAACTTGTAATCCAATACCAGCTTGGTATTTTCGTTGTTCGTGCCTTCGTTGATGATGGGCAATTCGGAGCTTATTTTATCATGACCAACAACGTAAACATAATTTAATGTGTCGGCAGTTTTTCTTTCTGTATCTACTCTTCCAATCATATCTGTATTCAAATCCACTGATGTTTTTTCTAGTGGCAACAAAGGATGATCGGTATAATATTCACTTCCCCACAAACCTTTTTCTTCGCCACTAACGGTCATGAATACTATAGTTCTTCTTGGTCCCTTGCCTTCTTTTTTTGCTTTGGCGAAAGCTGTTGCCATTTGCATAACGGTTACCGTACCGCTACCATCATCATCAGCACCGTTATATACTTTTCCATCGCGCATGCCCAGGTGATCATAATGAGCAGTTAGAAAAACATACTCATTTTTTTTATCTGTGCCTTCAACGATACCCAATACATTTGATGCATTGATTGTTTCAGTGTGTTTGTTGAAATTGTAAGAAACAGGTGCGCTAATTTCTTTTGTAGTTTCATGTAGGAATTTGTTGTTTCTCACGCCATCCAATAATGATTCGAAATCTGCACCGATAAGCAAGTTGGCTGTTTCATGACTGATATAAGCGAAGTTGATTGTCTTGGTATTGTTGTCTTCCGATGGGTAATACACGTTTGTCTTTTTATTTCTTCTGATGGCTTGTTCAGAAAAAGATTTTTGCATCAAATCAATGAAAATAGCTCCTACAGCACCTTTTTCGGTAGCAGCTTCCAGTTTTTTTCCAATTCCATTTCTCGACCAGGCGGAAGACATTCCATCAGTTGATAAAAAATAATTTCCGTTTTTCTTTGGCTCACCAGAGAAGAAACAAACGACTTTTCCTTTTACATCAATATGTTCATAATCGTTGTAATCATTGTCGTTGATACCATAACCTGCAAATACAATCACACTGCTATTGAATTGATTGGTTTCATTTGATGACAACGGAATTAAAAAATCTTTGCCTGAAATCAATTCATTATTATTAATGGAGATTTTTGCAGACACTACAGAATCTTTTTTCAATGGAAATAGTTGCTGATAATTTTCAGTTGATTTAACCGGCTTCAATCCAATGCTTTTAAAATGCTTAGCGATATAAGCAGCTGCTTTGCGTTGGCCTTCGGTACCAGTTTCGCGACCTTCCATGTTGTCGTCAGCAATTACGGTAAGATGAGTTCTCAGTCCATCTATATTTACCATTGCAGCATATTTTGCAGCATCTTTATTTTGTGCGGATAATTTTATTTGAAATAAAATGCAGATAACAAAAAAGAAAATATTTTTCATTTTTTAAATTTTATGAATGATATGAAATCGATAATAATTTGTATTCACCAAACGTTCCTATGGAACGAATTTCTATTTGCATTTCGGGCTAAAGACGAAACGTTCCTATGGAACGAAGTTTGCAAAAAGAAATTTTAAAATTCTAAAGTTGAACATCGCCCCCAACATCAAACAATAAACAATAAACAATAAACACCAAACAAGCGAAGCGATAAAACACCACAAACAAACATAATATTTCAAAGGTTCAAAACGTTCAATTCGTTCAAAAATGTTTTTGCTGAATAGTATACTGTTTAGAATATTAATGCCCAGCAAAACACAAACAGCTTCCCCCTTTGTGGGATTGAGGGGGCATTTTAACACCCAATCTTCTTCACCCTTCCCTCATGTCTGCCACCTTCAAAAGCTGTATTCATAAAAGTATCAACCATTTTGATCGCAGTGGCTTCATCAACAAATCTTGCCGGAATACAAATTACATTCGCATCATTATGTTGACGAGCCAACGAGGCCAATTCTTCACCCCAGCAAATCGCTGCTCTAACACCTGCATGTTTATTAGCAGTAATCGCAACGCCATTGGCACTGCCACAAATTAAAATTCCAAAAGCAGTTTCATTGTTTTCTACTGAAGCCGCAACTGGATGTGCAAAATCAGGGTAGTCAACAGAATCTTTTGTATAAGTTCCAAAATCTTTTACTGAAAAGCCTTTGCTTTCTAAATGTGCTTTGATGACATCTTTGTAATCTACACCTGCGTGATCACAGCCGATGGCAATGGGGAATGTAAGGTTGAATGAGGTCATAATTTAAAAGCCCCCTCAATCCCCCCAAGGGGGAAGTTAGCCACCTTGATCCCCCGAAGGGGGAGGTTGACTAGATTATTTTAGGGAGTGTTTATTTTTGATTGTTATTAATAATAAATTCTATTCTGATTTTCAAATTCTCTCACGAATTAAATCTCCCTCTCCTTTGGAGAGGGCTGGGGAGAGGCTTTCCTAACTCCATTCCTTCTTCTCTTCCTTCTCCTTATTTCCATCCACTTTCGCTGCAATCAACACACTGATTTCATATAACAGCTGCAAAGGCACAAACACAATCATCTGGCTCGTCCAATCTGGGGAAGGTGTTACAATAGCAGCAACAATCAAAATAATCAACACCGCATATTTTCTGTTTTTGCGCATAAACGCTGCCGATATGATTCCGATTTTTGCCAAAATATAAACGAACACCGGCAATTCAAACGAAATGCCACAACCCAAAATGATGTTGTTCAAAGTATCGATATAATCATCTAATGTGGGAATGTATTTGTAAACGCCTCCTGTACCTAGAGTAAAATTGGCCAGAAAATTAAAGGTAAAAGGTGCCAGCAAATAATACCCGAAAGCCGCACCAAGAAAGAAACATAGAGACACCCAGAAAATACTTCCTCTAGAATACTTCAATTCTTTTTCTGAAAGGGCAGGCTTGATAAATTTCCATAATTCCCAAATCAAATAAGGAAAGGCAAGAATTAAACCACCTATCATTGAAATGGATAACGCCGCCATAAATGGACCACTTACTGTATTACCTTGTAATTCTAAATTAATCGGCGGCATACACATGGAATCACCAATGCCTAACCAATGACCGAATCGACAAAAAGCATCATAAGTAACAAAACTTGCAGATGCTGGAGCAAATATAATATTATCAAAAATCCAGTCTATTTTAATGAAAAGAATAATTGTAATTACAAGCCACACAATTGTAGACCTTACCACATGCCACCTCAGCGCTTCAAGATGGTCTACAAAACTCATCTCAGCTTTTTTTTCCGAACCGTCTTTTCTTCGAAAAAATGAACGCTTTTTATTTTCTTCAGCTGCCAATATTG
>CALPIT020000231.1 GCA_943323705.2 Streptomyces griseus | reverse complement strand
GTAGGCATCTCTAGCTTCAAAAAGATCTGTTTCTTTTATTGGTAAATTCTTGTTTTCAAATTGCAAACCACTTCCAGATATAAAGACTTTTGTATTTGGAGTATGTATTCTTACCGCTTCAAGAATATTGAAAGTTCCTGTAGAAATTGTTTCATGATTCTCAAATAAAGCATCATGACGGGTTGTGGAATTGGCGGCCAAATGAAATATAAAATCGGGAGCAGTTGATTTAATTAATTCAGCGACTTCTGTAAAATTTGCGATGTTCGTTTTAAGAAAATTCCCGGAACGACTCACACCAATTACAGCTATCCCCTTCTCTTCAAGCAGTCTTGATAGATAGAATCCGTCTTGTCCGTTAATCCCGAAAATTATGGCTTTCATAAATTAATTTCTTTTCAAAGAAAACGCTATCATTTAAATCTACAAAATTAAAATTCGTGCATTCGTGGCAACCACATTTCACGAAACGTTCCTACGGAACGATTAATAAAATATCATTTCGGGCTAAAGACGACATGTTCCTATGGAACATAACAAAAATTAGCAGAATTCGATTTTAAAATAATTTCCACGACATCTCCTCTTTTAGATTTTCTGCGGTAAAAAAACTTAGTGGCACTTTTGCCTTTAAGCCTTTTAGTGGCAAAAAATAATACAATCAATGTTCAATGAAAACGCAACGTCCCTTTCAGGAGACATTGCTGAGAAACACAAGTTTACGCTAAGATGTCTAAGTAAGTTTTATTTCCTCTGCGAAACATCTCCCAAACTCCATTCTCAGCGGCAAATAAAACTTCGTGTTACTTTGTGCCTTCGGGCCTTTGTGGCAAAACACTATAACATCTTTACTGCATTATTTCTTTTTCCTCACCGTAAATGTCGCGAAAGTATAATTGTATTTACCCAAATAAAAAAAATCAGGATTTGGACAATCCCATTCGCCCTTATCTACAAACTCACAGCTAGGCATATACGACAACATTCTTTGTTCCATGTCTTTCTTGGTGTAAAATCTTGCATCCACTTCAGGCTTGGGCTGTCCGGGCTGCCAGCCATCTTTATAATCGCAGGTAATTACAGCCAACCCGCCGGGAGCTAATAATTGCTCCACACATTCTAAAAATGATTTATCATCAGGATCATGCTCAATCACTGACGTTGAAAACACAATATCATAATGATTCTTAAGCGTGGTAGGCTTAGTAATATAATCCTGTAAAAAATAATTAATCATAGGATCAATTTCTTCAACAGCATAACCCATTTTTTGCAAACCCATTGAAGCGGTGTCTTCATAACTTCCCACACAAAGCAATTGAGGATTTGAATAATTTTTCAAATGGCGATACACCGTATCAAAAATAAATGCCTGTTGCACATTGGCTTCTGCTATTTTTTTAGCCATTGTAGCCGGAGCAAATTCGATTAATTTATTAATGGCAGGCATATATAAAACCCTTGCCTGATTATCCAAAATTCTATTGAAGTTATCTGTTTCGCCTAATGTCACAGGTTGATAGGTCGCTTTCTCGTCCTTCTCTAAATTGTCATCAGTTGCCGCTTTGGTATTGCCCAACCAGGTAAACGTTTGACCCGGACGTGTGAGCCACTTATTGATTTTTGCTTTGATGGTTCTCTTGATACCCATCTTAGGTGCTTCATAATAAGCACTCTTATGCATGAGAATTGCATTTACAATCCTTTCATATTCCCAAATCAAATTGGCTTCGTCCCAAGATGAGATGGTTTTATGTAAAGCTGCATTGCCTCTTGATAAAATATTTTTCAAAGAATCATGATCACAACAAATTTCTGGATTCGATTTTAGGACATGTCTGAACATAGGACAATCCGAAACTGCCAATGGACGATTCACTGCCAATGCAAAATCAACTGCACTGGAAATGCCCCTGCCATTTTTATCTTCATACATAAACACGTTCATGCTGTTGGCTGCCAAGAAATCCATCAATTGATTATTGCTCAAGAAATCATGAGAGATTTCTAATTTGATTTTTGTACCTGCGACTAGTGCGAGACAATTAGCTGCAATTTTTTTGGCGTTATTTCCATCGGCATCACCAAAAGCTGCAAAAGGCATATTCAAACGGATTATGGCTTCATCGAATTCTGCTTTTACTTTAGCTACTAACTTTTCAAAACCCTTGTTGGGGGTTGCAAATCCAAAACTGCCAATGGTAGTAACTGAAGGTGCTGTTTTAGAATTAGTATACGAAGGAATAAGCCTGCCGGTTTTGAATACAAAGGGATTCTTTAAAAGCAAAGTAGGATCGGCTGCAATGTAAAAATCGAAAAGTGAATTTATTTTCTTTGCGGAACCACCCAATATGAAAGAATTCTTGTAGGCTGTTGCCGTGTCTGATACTTCCTGTGTTACTTCGTGAATAATGCCAACTTGAGTAATGCCTGTATTCGCGAGATGATTCTTGTATACACCTTTGGATACTTTAGTACAAACCCAAGGCATTACAGCTGGATGATAATTATAAATGATGATTTCAGGCTTATTAGACGCTATTGCATTATTTAACTCCTCATGACTCTCACATTCTGCATGAACAAAAGAATACTTAGCAGATTTCTTAATGGCATTGAAGGTATTCACTCCGAACTCATATACACCACATTGTTTTTTTCTGTGGGTTACAAACAATACAGTGTTGCTCATAATTATTTTTTATAAATTTCAATTTTTGGGACTGGGAAAATAAATCCTGTGCCTTTGTCAAGAGCTTCTTTTTCTCTTTCCAAAAATTCAGGTTTAAAATGCCAAGGTAATACTAGATAATAATCAGGATTCATGGCACGACTGTCGGCTTCGCTGATAATTGGAATATCCGTACCTAGAGTTCTAGCACCATATTTATCGGGATTTCTTTCTGCCGCACATTCAACAAGATTTTTATCGATATCGCACCATTGTAAAATGGTATTCCCTTTTGTAGAAGCACCGTATACGTGTACACGCTTTCCTTCTAATTTCAACTTTACTAACAAATCATGTAATTCTACTTTAAGCTTTTCTATTCTATTTTGAAAAGCCACGTAAGGCTTATCTGTGTCTAATTCCAGATCAAATTCTTTATGTCTGATTTCGTTGATTAACTGATAATTTTCTTTGCTATCGTGTTTGCTATTTTCTTTGTGTGTAGCATAACAACGGATACTGCCACCATTGATTTCGTTGAATGAAATTTTGAAAATTTTCATGCCCCCTTTGGAAAGAATTTTTTCCAATACAGCCAAACTGTAAAACTCAAGGTGCTCATGACAAATCGTATCATAACTATCCAACTCAAGCATTTGAGGCATATAACTCATTTCAAAAACCCAAACACCCTGAGAAGATAGGAAACGGCTGATGCCTTTTACAAAGCTAACCGGATCTTCAAGATCATAAAACATAGCGATAGAGGTAATCACATCCAATTTTTTACCTTCTAATAATTTGAACAATTCTTCAGAAGGGAAAATATCCTGAACTACAGAAGCTTCTTTTACTTCCTGAGCCACATCACTTGGATCGCAACCGTATTTGATAAAATGTTTTGGATAATAACCCAATAAAGTACCATCGTTGCATCCAATATCCAAAACAGAAGGGTGCTTTATTGAAGAAATGGTATCTGTGACTGAATCAACGATATCCTTAAGGTGATTTCTCATGGTGTTGTTGGTACCGCTGCGATACCAATAAGCAGCATATAAAATTTCTGAAGGCACAGAATGTTCCATTTGCAATAAACCGCAAGCATTTTCATCAGCTTCAGGATTACAACGAACAAGTGTACAATCAATTTTTCTTTCGCTAGGCATTTCTTTGCCAGGCTTTACAAAACTTCCCTGCAAATACTGAGGTCCTAAATCGATTACTTTTTTGAGAGAAGGAGAACCGCAAACACGGCATGTTGTTCTTTTTCGAATGTGCATTATTAAAAGGTTATTATTTATTTATAATTTTATTGACCAATAATTCATTGATGGCATCAATACATTTATTACGTTCTAAATTAAGTAAGGCCAGCTGCTTTACTACTTTATCTTTTTCATCAACAGGAACGGCTTCAAACTCATACACTTTTTCCTGTTCGTGCCATAATCTGCAATTTACATCTGCCAATTGGT
>CALPIT020000230.1 GCA_943323705.2 Streptomyces griseus | reverse complement strand
TACACCATCAAAAGCGCCACCACAGATGAAAAGAATGTTTTGAGTATTGAGTTTGATTAATTTTTGTTCTGGATGTTTTCTTCCTCCCTGAGGTGGTACTAATACTTCACTGCCTTCCAACAATTTCAACAAACCTTGTTGAACACCTTCACCACTTACGTCACGAGTAATGGATGGGTTATCACTTTTACGGGCGATTTTATCTATTTCATCTATGTAAACAATTCCTCTTTCAGCTGCTGCTACATCGTAATTACAAGATTGTAATAAACGAGTGAGCATGCTTTCAACATCTTCGCCCACATAACCAGCTTCTGTAAACACAGTCGCATCCACAATGGTAAAAGGTACATTCAACATTCTAGCAATTGATTTGGCAAGTAGAGTTTTTCCGGTGCCGGTTTCGCCTACCATAATGATATTGCTTTTTTCTATTTCAACATCATTGTCAATTTTCTGATTTAATCTTTTGTAATGATTATATACAGCTACCGCTAATACTTTCTTGGCATCGTCCTGACCGATTACATATTCATCAAGGAAAGTTTTGATTTCAATAGGTTTTTTTACCATCAACTTACTGCCTGGAGCGGCATTTTGTTGATTCTTGTTGTTCATGCTACTCACCGATAATTCTTGTGAGATAATTTCTTGAGCATGCTCAACACAGTTTTCACAAATATGACCATCCTGACCGGCAATCAATATTTTAACTTCCTCACGATTTCTGCCGCAGAAAGAACAATGCAATGAATTTTGTTTGGCCATATAATTTTTTCGTAAAAAGAAAATTACTTTTTTACGGATAGCAAAGATAACAAAGAGAAATAAAAAGTTATAATTATTAGGGGGGATATTATGGAAGCTGGATAGGATGGATTCTAGATAGGATGGATAAGTTGGATTAGCTAGATAAGCTGGATTCTTTCCACTTCTCAGCAAAGTCTCCTGAAAGGGACGTTGCGTTTCTGAAAGGCTGAAGGTTTACATCGCGATGAACAAACCAGGACTCTGATGCAACATTCATCCTGGTTTGTGCTAGCTATTTTAACAGAGGATATAATTCTTTCTTCTTTCTGCCATTGATGCAGCTAATTCCTCAGGAGTCAGATCAGGATCAAATCTTTTATATAGAGATTGACAAACACCAGCAATCAGTTCAAATTCCTTAACTTCTACATATACATGATCAGAAAGAAGATATGCAACTGCTACATCTCTGTTATCCCACATTTTAATGTGACCTAATCTCTTTGCTATACAGCCATAATCATCAGGACTGATCCTATTACCAAGTTCATCAGCCTCAAACACCATTGTTTCTTCAAGCTTTAATGATGTAGAAGCAAGAACATATAATGGATTAGATGAATGAGGACTATGCTGTTTCAAATCCTCCTCTAATTGATCACCATTCATCTCATCAAGTTTAATAGTTTAAGTCGCTTCGCTGGTTTGTCATGAATGGAATTGCCTATGAAGAAAGAAAATTCCCTCTTTGTCCGACGCGACAATTTATAAAAAAACTCCCCTCTCCTTTGGAGAGGGGTTGGGGGTGAGGCTATAATTTTTCAAGCAAATGATCTACGATACCATATTTGATCGACTCTTGCGCATCCATCCAATAATCTCTGTCAAAATCCTTCATTACTTTTTCGAAAGTTTGTCCGCAATTATCTGCCAACAATTGTGCACCCATTTCTTTGGTTTTTTGCATTTGTACAGCCATAATTTCCAAATCAGCACTTGTACCTCTACCTCCGCCGCTTGGTTGATGTATCATCACTTCACCATGAGGGAAAATAAATCTTTTACCTTTAGTACCACCGCTTAACAAAATACTTCCCATACTTGCTGCCATGCCCATGCATACTGTGCTTACAGGCGAGCTGATCATTCGCATTGTATCATAAATAACCATACCACTAGTTACCACTCCACCCGGACTATTGATGTAAAATGTGATATCTTTTCCTGGATCGATTGCTTCTAAATAAAGTAATCTGTCTGTAATTTCTTTTGAGCTTTTGTCATCCACTGGACCCCACAAAAACACTTTTCTTTGCTCAATAAATTTCTTGTCAAACATCCAGCCACTCATCATTTTTTCCATTGGATTTTCTGGAGACGCTGGCGACTCTTCTTCCATTCTAAAATTCTTATAATTGATATTCATTTTTATTATTTTAAAAAGTGGGGGTTAATCTTTTTTTGTTTTTCTTGGGTTCATGATTAGCACTTCATCAACCAAGCCATATTCTTTTGCTTCTGTTGAGGTCATCCAATAATCTCTATCGCAGTCAATGGTAACTTTTTCAAATGGCTGGCCTGTATGATGTGAAATAATATCGTACAATTCTTTTTTGATTTTTCTGATTTCGTTTACTGTGATTTCGATATCCGTTGCTTGTCCACCTGCTCCTGCACTTGGCTGGTGCATCATGATACGACTATGTTTTAATGCAGTACGTTTTCCTTTTGCACCTGCACACATTAATACCGCGCCCATGCTTGCAGCCATGCCTGTACATATCGTCGCAATATCTGGAGTAATGAATTGCATGGTATCATACATACCTAATCCTGCATACACACTTCCACCTGGACTATTAATATACATTTGAATATCTCTTGTGCGATCAGTACTTTCCAAAAACAACAATTGCGCTGTTACGATATTTGCCACTTCGTCGTTAATCGGATAGCCTAAGAAAATAATTCTGTCCATCATCAAACGACTGTAAACATCCATCACAGCTACATTCATTGGACGCTCTTCTATAATATTAGGTGTAAGATTGGTAACATTATGATCGATATAACCATGCAACGTATTGCTGCTGATTCCTCTGTGCTTTACAGCATATTTTTGAAACTCTTTTCCGAAATCCATTGTTGAAGTTAATTGGTTAATAATGTGGTTTTTATTATTCTCAGCGAAGTTATCAATTTACTATTACAGATAACCTTCGGTAATACTTTATTTTTTAATCTCTACTTCTGTTCATAAATATCATGATGTATTGTAACAACATGGCTATAGATGCCAATGCGGCTACTACATAGGTTAATGCTGCCCAATGCAAAGCATCTTTGGCTTTTTCTTTTTCAGAAGCCGTCGTAATATTGGCAGTACCCAACCATTGTAAAGCTCTGGCAGAAGCATCAAATTCAACAGGCAGTGTGATGATACTAAACAATGTGGTTACGGCAAATAAAATAATACCAATTAATAAAATCGTTGCATTGCCAGTACCAAAACCCAATCCCAATCCAATCATGATTATCCATTGTGACATTGTACTACTGATTTGAACAGCAGGTACAATTTTACTTCTCAGCATCAACATAGAATATGCCGTTGCGTGTTGAACAGCGTGTCCACATTCATGAGCAGCAACCGCAGCCGCAGCCACACTCCTTCCACTAAAAACTTCCGTACTTAGGTTTACTGTTTTGTTCATGGGATTGTAATGGTCTGTCAGCATGCCATCAACTGAAGTTACTTGTACATCATAAATGCCATTGTCCTTTAGCATTTTTTTTGCAATTTCTTCGCCACTCATTCCGCTTGATGTGCCAACCTGACTGTATTCTGTGAATTTGCTTTTCAATCGAGACTGAACAGCCATGCCAATAAACATAAAAATTAAAGAAATGAAAATGATTCCTATTGTCATATTTTGTGTTTAGTATCAATTATGCAAAAACTGTTCCTTTGTAGAAAACTGACAAATTAGCAATGTTAAGAGCAATTTGGTAATTGGAGGATTGAGGAATTGGGGATTGAGGGATTGGGAATTGGGGATTGGAGATTGAGTTAAAAAAACTTCATCAAATTAACCTTCCCAAAAAAATTCATGAATTCGTGGTTACATAATTAATTCGTGAATTCGTGGCTAACATAATAAGCATCTGGCGCCGGTCTCAAGACCGGTGTTTGATAGAGCTTATCAATCTCTGACTGATTTGTATTTTTTTCTAGAAGTTAAATTTAAGTCATAGACTTACAGTTCTTTTAGACTCCGGTCGGGAGACCGGCGCCAAACCCCAATAAACAATTCGTGAATTCGTGGCTAACATAAAAATTGCCCATAATTTCTTATGGGCAATCTAAAATTAATATTCGTGGTGAGGCTTATTTGTACT
>CALPIT020000229.1 GCA_943323705.2 Streptomyces griseus | reverse complement strand
TACGATAGATAAAAATCCTCCAAAAAAACATTTCATCAACAAACCCCATGGTTCTTTGATGCTGTCTTTATTATAAATCAAAAACAAAAAAATAATTACCGGTGTTATTGACGAAATTAAAAAGCTCATATTTTAAGTTTGTTTCAAGTTATTAAAAAATAAAATAATTACATCATTAGTTTGGTAATTAGGTAAATTTAAATTTATGAAAGATTATCTCGGAGATAACAGTCCGGTAACAGCACAGCCTCCGATGAATGCCAAAGTGATGGATGCGCCAAAAAACACTGCTGACAAAGGTTTCTGGAGTTGATTATGTGTTTAGGTAAAAATTTTATTTTCTCATAGTCTTACCATACCCTTAACTTTTTTTTGTTTGATATTTTATATTTTTATCATCTCCTCATTCAAAAAATCCTACGTATGAATTTAAAAACATTTTCATTTTTAGCCTTAGCCATTTGCGCTGTACTAACTTCCTTTTCTAAAGAAATCAAATCTGATTCATCTGTAAATCCGCTTAAAAAATATGCTGCCATTTGGTCTGATCACAAATACGATGTTTACAATACGGCATCTACTGCAAATTACCTTTCATTGGAAGAAAAAATGTGTTGTGGGTTTTGAATATGGTTAGAGCATATCCTCAACAGTTTTTAAATACCGTGGTACTCAATCCTAAGAGTGAATATTATGTGAAGCCAGAGAAAAGGAATCATTATTTTATTTCTTTGATGACCACATTGAAAAAGATGAAACCTATTCTTATTCCCTTAACACCAGATTCAATTGCGTTTGTTAGTGCCCGTTGTCATGCGATACAATCAGGCATAGAAGGTAGTATCGGTCACATCAGAAGTCGAAGCGACTGCACAAAAGATTTTGAAGGTGAATGTTGTGATTATGGGAATGATAATGCGGTAGATATCTTGTTGAACTTGCTCGTTGACGATGGCATACCCGGAGTTGGTCATCGTTTGATTTGCTTATCAAATACGTATACTAAAATCGGAGTTGCTATACAGCCACATAAAGTATACGAGGTGAATACGGTAATGGATTTTAAATGGAGGTAAGCGCTAAATTAAATAGGTATCTGAACTACTAATTTACATCCTTCATTAACCTTGCTGATGATTTCCATATTTCCTGAAAATAGCTCAGCTCTTCTTCTGATGTTTGCTAGTCCAATTCCTCGTTTGGCAAGTTGATAATCAAAACCAACTCCATCATCTTCAATACAAAAAACAATTTTTTTATTTTCAATAACTAATGAGACCTTAATATTTGAGGCATGAGCATACTTGACAATATTTCTCATTTGCTCTTGAAGTATCCGATATAAGTTGAGTTGTATTTCACTTCCCAATTTTTTCTTTACTTTCCCAAAATCTATATCTAGATGAATGTTGTATTTTTTTTCTGTATTAAAATTGTCTAGCAGCTCCTGAAAGGTGTCTTCAATAGTTGTTTCATCAAAAAAAGATGGGGCAAGCCGATGAGAAATATTCCTTATTTCTTCTAATGCAAGATTGATGAATTGCTTGGATTTATTGAACCATTGAACGGATTCGGGTGGTAAATTGTCGCGCAGCATGTCGAGACTTAGTTGACTGCTAGCTAGAATCTGACATACGTTATCATGGAGCTCTGTTCCAATCTCATATCTCTCATCCTCTTGAGTGGTGATGATGGCTTTGGTGATTTTGTGTTCTAGTTTTATTTTTTCAGTAACATCAATGGCAATTACAGATTCGTAATTTGTTTCGTTGATAACAATTAAGCTACTATAAATATCGACTTCAATAATTTCCTGATTTTTTTTTCTATGACGAAATCTACCTTTGTATATTTTATCTCTTGAAGAAATTTCACTGGCTTTTACAAGAACGTCTTTATCATCGTGCACATCAGCAAGGATATCAATGAGTTTCATGTTCAAAAACTCAGCTTCTGTATATTGATAATGGTCGATAGCTGCTTTGTTGACCTGAAGAAAAGAAAAGTTTACAACATCAAAAATCCACATAGGCTGTGGACTCAACTGAAAAAGATTACTATATCTTTTTTCAGATTCTTCAAGCAATAAATTAGTTTTCTTTCTTTCAATGTTGAATTTTATACTCTTGAAAAGTGATGCGGCATTAATGTCATCCTTTAAAAGGTAGTCTGATATTTTTAGAGAAAGTGATTTTATACTAAATTGTAGATCTGCAAAACCAGTCAATACAATGACAGGAGTATGTAATCTAAGATTGACTACATCTCTGATCAAATCTTCTCCGGTATGGTCGGGCAACGTAAGATCCAAAAGAATCACATCCAAATCTATCGTTAGATTTTCAAGTATGACTTTAGCTTCAGAAAATTTTTTGGCGTGAATGGTTTTTACATCAGTAAATTGTTCTTCCAAATAATCCTTAATTAATAAGAAATCACCTTGATTATCTTCAATGACGAGTACAGCTATCGAATTTTGTTCAGTCATCAGATATTTGGATTTTTATTTGATGGCAATAGCGAAATGCTGCACCAGAACTCGATTACCTTTCCAATAACTTCCATGAAACTATTTATGTCTACAGGTTTCATAATAAAACAATTGGCCTGGTTTTTATAGGAAGTCATAATATCGTAATCAGAGGAAGATGTTGTTAGCATAATCACTGGCAGATGTTTCAGTAATTCGTTAGATTTAATAAATTGTAAAACCTCATGGCCATTTTTTTTGGGTAAATTGATATCAAGAAAAATCAAATCGGGGAGGTCTTTACTTCTATCTGAAATTAAACTTAATAAATAATTTATTGCCAACTCACCATTTTTCTTTACCTCCAATTCTCCAATAATGGATGAGCTTTCTAATGCCTCTCTGGTAAGCAGAACATCTCCTTCGTTATCTTCAATTAATAAAATGTTTATTTTCTTCATCTCTGGTTATTGGTGTGTTAAAGATAGTTAGTTGTCTAAATTAACTGATTTTGTTGAAATGGTATCGTGAAATGAAATGAACTTCCCTTGCCATATTCAGAAGTCAACCAAATTTTACCTCCCAAATTGTCAATTATTTTTCTAGTAATGGCCAATCCAATCCCTGTACCTGAATATTCGTCTTTGTTATGCAAGCGTTGAAAGATTTCAAAAATCTTACTGAAATATTGCTCTTCAATACCAATGCCATTATCCGATATGATGAATTCCCATTCCTTAGTTGATTTTATTACCCTAATGGTTATAATTGGCTTAATGTCATTTTTATGGTATTTCAGTCCATTGGATATGATGTTTTGAAACAACTGCCTTATGGGAGTTTTGTACCCTACAATTACGGGCAAATTTTCACTGATAATATCAGCTTCCAATTCTTCAATTTGTTTGTTGTGCAAAATTTTTATTTCACTGATGATTTCGTTTAGATCTATAGAACTTAATCTGTCATTTGATTTACCAACTCTTGAATATTCGAGTAAGTCAAGAATGATTTGCCTCATTCTTTTTGCGCCATCAAATGCATAATAAATATATTCTTTTGCTTTATCATCAAGTGTGTGTGCGTATTTTTTTTCTAACTGAGATAAGAAACTCGTGACCATTCTCAATGGCTCCTGAAGATCATGTGAAGCCACATAGGCGAATTGCTCAAGCTCACTATTAGATTGTTTTATAGACTCAAGTGCTTCCTGAATTCTCAATTCTGCCTTTTTACTTTCAGTAATATCAACACCATACCCAATTACAAATTTGAGTTTGTTGTTTTCAAAATAGGGTGAAAAAATGCGGAGTTTATATATGGTGTCTTTATCTGCTGATTTGTGTTCGTCTATCCATTCTGTTTTCTTGTTGGATTCAATCGACTCTTCAAATTTATCCCATCTCATTTTGGCAACCGTTTCATCTAATCCCTTCATTCTTGTGTAATCAAAATCATTTTTATTAATTAACCATTCTCTAGTTTCTTTATCATTGATGGCAAATTGATTGATGAAAATATAATTATGGTCAGGGTCAAATACAGCAATATCAGTAGGGATGTTGTTAAGAATATCTTCTGTGAATTTTTTTTGATTAATGATTTCTTCGTTTGCTTTAATTGCCTGAGTAACATCTCTTTCAATTGAAATCCAGTGTGTATATTCTCCTTTTTCATTGGTAATAGGGTTTATAGAAAATTGCACCCAGTATTCTTCTCCATT
>CALPIT020000228.1 GCA_943323705.2 Streptomyces griseus | reverse complement strand
GCATCTTATCTCACTGCTCCCAATGCCGACAAATGCATTGAAACCCTTCAGCAATGGGGCTTTGAAGTGATGGTTGGCAAAACGCTGGGCAGCAAGTCAAAAAATTATTTCAGCGCATCTGATGAAGATCGTGCGAATGAACTTCAAGCCATGCTTGATGATAAAAACATCAAAGCCATCCTTTTTGGTAGAGGCGGTTATGGAATGGGAAGGATTATCGATAAATTAAACTTCAGCAAATTCAAAAAGAATCCTAAATGGATTATTGGCTTTAGTGACATTACCTTATTGCATTGCCACCTTTATGGTCATCATAAAATCTCCAGCATTCATGGCCCAATGGCTATTGGATTTAATAAAGAAAAAAGCAACGCCGAATCTATTGATTCATTGCACAAACTTTTAACCGGAAAGAAATTTAATTACAACTGCAAGTTTCATAAAAACAATCGTGTTGGAACTGCTAAAGGAAAACTCATTGGTGGCAATCTCGCATTACTCGTAAATGCCATTGGCACGGCTTCTGATTTCGAAACCAAAAACAAAATTCTATTTATAGAAGATGTGGGCGAATATCTCTATGCCATCGACAGAATGTTTTATCAATTAAAACGCAGCGGAAAATTGACTAAGCTTGCAGGACTTATCATTGGTGGATTTACAGACATGAAGGACACAGAAAGAACTTTTGGAAAAACTTTAGAAAATATCATTAAAGAATTAGTGGAAGAATTTGATTATCCTGTTTGCTTTCATTTCCCTATCAGTCATGGTAAAGAAAATGTTGCCGTAAAAATTGGAGTGGAATACGAATTGAAAATTACTGCAACAAAAACCATCTTGAAAGAATTGTAAATTATTTCAAGATTTCAGTCATGGCTTTTTTGTAAACTTCACTTGAAGAAAGATCATTGTGTTTCCCGTTTTCTATTAACAAAAATTGATCATTCTTTTTTAAAGAAGCTTTCAATTTCATTGAACTTTTTACAGGAATCACTTCATCTACTGTTCCATGAAAAATGGTGACTGGACATTGTACATCTTTTAGATACTCACCTATGGGAAATTTAAAATTAGCCATAGATTGCATCGGATAGATAGGAACATAACTGCTGAATAAATCCGGAATGCTGTAATAAGGAGATTCTAAAACTAACTGCTTTACTCTTACAGAAGAAGCAAGATTCGCTGCAATGCCTGTCCCGAAAGACCTTCCATAAAGAATAATATTTGAATCATCGAAATATTTATTCGCTAATCGCTTTACTTGATACGCTTGTTCATTCAATTTTTGCTCTGAAATATCACCACGACTTTTTCCAAAACCGGGATAGTCAGGCATCCATACTTCATAATTGTTTTCAAGAAAAATATTTATTGACTCAGCATAATGCTCAACATTTCCGGCATTGCCATGAAAATAAATTATTGCTCCTTTAGCAACAGTATCATCAGCAGGCATAAAACGAATCAGATTGACTGTATCCTCATTATTGATGGGAATATTCAATTCTTTAAATGAATGTTCAAACTTGTAAACATGATCAGTTGAAACAGTAATTGGATGTAAGAGGAACTTATCCTGAGTGTAAAACAACGCAATGCCAACAAGACAATACACAATGATGATTAATTTTATAATCAGGAATATTCTTTTTCTACTCATTACCTTTTCGTTTTTAGCCAGGCATCCATTCCACCCTGAAGATTAATTAAATTTTGATAGTCGAATTTTTCAGAAAGTCTTTGAATGACAATCATACTTCTGATTCCCTTCTGACAATATAGAATAACATTTTTATCTTTTGGAATGTCATTAACTCTTTCAAAAATGTTTTGCATGGGAATGTGTATGCCGCCGATATTGAAATGTTCTCTTTCGAATGATTCTCTTACATCAATCAAGATGAAATCATCATGATTATTTATTTTTTGTTGGAGTTCAATAACTGAAATGGAGTGTATCATCAGCGTTATACTTCTTCGTCTTCATTATGCCAAACGCGAGTAAGTTTGAGTTTACTAACCGGTGCAACTATTAATGGAAATTTTTCAACAGCAACATTACTTTGTTCTAAACCAAAACTTCTCGATTCACTTACGCCTAATTCTTTCAGCCAGAAATACAAACGCATGATCAAATCTTCAGAGAATGGCAATTCGTTATCTTGGCTCATGAATTTTTCCATAACAATAAACTGAAAGTCGCCAACCATATTGTTTCTTTGCTGACTTTCATATCTGCTGGTAATATTAACTTCTCTGTTAGCAACAAGATCTTCAACTACTTTTTTAAACATCAAATTCAAACGAGGCTGCATTCTAAAACCTAATCTAAATTCAACTCTGATGATATCATTCGGAATGATATGTTCTACGGAATATTCGCTTGTATATGGATCATCCAAGGTTTGCACGTGCACAAACCAATAAATATCAGCACGTTTGGGTTTACCACGTAAAATGCTGTAAATGATTTTATGTTCTATCTCCTTTGGATTACTGGCACTAGTTAAGTAAACCAGGTGAGTTGCATATTTAGGAACAGAAGAATCGTTACTAAGCTCTTCAATTTTAGGAATGTATTCTTCCACTCTTACAAACTCAACGTATCTGTTTTTTATTTTTTTGGCTCTGTGACGAACGTACATAACGCCAAAGAGTCCACCACCAATTATTAGTGTAACAAAACCGCCATGAGGGAATTTATCCAAATTGGCAATCATGAAAGCTGATTCAATTCCAATATATACAAACAGATAAATCCAAATTAAGAATGGCGGACGCCTTTTAGAAACTAAAAAGTTGGAGAATAAAACAGTTGTTGCCAACATACATAAAGTAATCGCCAATCCATAAGCTGCCTCCATCGCACCTGATGAACGGAAGTACAAAACAATACCGCAGCAACCTGCAAACAATAATGTATTGATACCCGGAATATACAATTGGCCTTTAGCTTCTGTTGGATACTTGATTTTCATTCTTGGCCATAAATCCAAACGGATTGCCTCACTGATAAGCGTAAACGAACCGCTGATCAACGCCTGGCTCGCAATAATAGCAGCGATAGTTGCAATGACTATTCCCCATAACAAAAACCAATCCGGCATGATAGCATAAAATGGATTTTGCATGTTTACCCCATTTGTAAAAGTCATTCCTTTGTGGTTCAATAACCATGCGCCTTGGCCAAGGTAGTTGAGTATTAAGCAAGCCTTCACAAAAATCCAAGAAATTCTGATATTGCCTCTTCCGCAGTGACCTAAATCGCTGTAAAGTGCCTCGGCTCCTGTTGTACATAAAAACACAGCTCCTAAAATCCAAAACCCTTCAGGATAAACAGTAAGTAATTTAATACCCCAATAAGGATTGAATGCATTAAATACATTCATTTCAGAAGACATATTTCCTATTCCCAAAACTGCCAGCATGGCAAACCAAATAAACATCACCGGGCCAAACATTTTGCCAATCGAATTGGTACCAAATTGTTGCATGAAAAACAACACGACAAGAATTGAAATAACGATAATGATTATGGTATTCTCGTGAATGTCATTTAATGCCGGGATATTTTTTAATCCTTCAATGGCCGATGTAATGGAAATCGGTGGCGTAATCATGCCATCAGCCAACAACGCTGCACCTCCTAACATTGCTGGAAAAACGAGCCATTTTTTTTGACGACGAACTAAAGTATACAAAGAGAAAATCCCGCCTTCACCTTTATTATCCGCCTGCAGTGTTAGGATTACGTATTTAAAAGTAGTTTGTAAGGTAAGTGTCCATATAATACAAGACAGACCTCCAAAGATTAAAAGGTCATCAATTGGTTTACCATTAATAATCGCAGAAAGCACATAAAGCGGGGAAGTTCCAATGTCTCCATAGATGATTCCTAATGCAATGAGTAAACCGGCTGCGGATACTTTATTAAAATTATGCTTGTCCACTAAAGTGAATTTTCGATACTTATTCCTACACGGGAATAATTGACTACACAAATGTAAAAGTAAAAAGGATATTATAATAGGAAAAGAGGGGAAATATTATTTGGCCCCCTAAATCCCCCGAAGGGTGACTTGGATTGTGCTTTGCTGGGGAGGAGGATGCAGGATGATGGATACTAGATAGGCTGGATAGGCTCAAAAGAAATTAGAGAGGGAATTAGGAATAGGGAATTAGGGGATTAGGAATT
>CALPIT020000227.1 GCA_943323705.2 Streptomyces griseus | reverse complement strand
TATAAAAATGAGAAACAGAACGAGAACGAAGAAAAAAGTCAGAACTCCATGATTGCTCTCGCTTTCATTCTCGTTCTGACTTTTTGTGCCCACGAAAGGAATCGAACCTTCACACCCTTGCGAATGGCAGATTTTGAGTCTGCTGCGTCTACCAATTCCGCCACATGGGCAACATAGTTTCAATGCTCAAATTGTTTAAAGTTTCAAACATTAAAATTTGGTCTGCAATATTACATTAATCATTCAATCTGTCCAAAATACGTCTCAAGTATTTTTTCCGGAAATAATAGTCTTTGATGTTGAGAAGTTCGGGCTTTTCTATTTTCTCGCCGCAATTGGCTAGAATTTGATGGTATTGCACGTCCATTTGTGCTTCTGTTTCTGCTATTAATGCCTTTACTTTATCCGTTTCGCCATCATCCAGCAATTCGTTCACCTCCATCATTTCCATTAAAAAGTCTGCAGGCAATTTGTACTTTTCCTCTTCCTCCAAAAAACCATTTATTTGCAGATAATAGGCAATCGTTTTCTGCTCATCCTTAAAAATAGCAAAAGCCTTATTCACCGCAGACGATAGCTCCAAAATATCAAATTGCTCAGCTTCTGTATCATCTGTATGGTAATCAGGATGAAATTTTCGCTGCAATTCGAAATATTTTTTTGCGAGTGCAGACCTGTCTACAATTGGCTTTTCTGGAAAAGAAAACAATTCAAAATAATTCATATCGCAAATGTAGTCATGACAATAATAATTTAAAAATGTAAATTGCCGTCAAATAAAAACCCATGTTGAAATTCGGACTCATCAGAGAAGGTAAAATTCCTTCCGATAATAGAGTGGCCTTATCACCCGCTCATTGTAAATTCATCAATAAAACCCAGGAAGGCATTGAAGTCATCGTGCAACATAGCGACACACGTTGCTACACCGACAAAGAATATGAAAGAGCCGGTGCAATAGTAAAAGAAGATATCAGCGAATGTGATATTTTACTAGGCATTAAAGAAGTACCCGTAGAAATGCTGATTCCCAACAAAACTTACCTTTTCTTTTCGCATACCAAAAAACTGCAGCCATATAACCAAAAATTAATCAAAGCCATTATTGCTAAAAATATCACTTTGATTGATTACGAATGTCTAGAGCACGAAGATGGAAAACGCATCATCGGTTTTGGATTTTTCGCAGGCGTTGTCGGCGCTCATAATGGCATGATGGCTTATGGTAAAAAAACAGGTGCTTACCAACTGGATCGTGTGAATTCAAACAAAGGATTTCAGGATTTGATTCATACTTATTTCGGTCTCAATATCCCACCTATCAAAATTGCGGTAACCGGCAGCGGACGAGTTGCTCATGGCGTTTTAGAAATCATGAACCTCTTGGGTATTTATGAAGTAGAACCAGACGAATATCTTGAAAAAACTTTTTCTTACCCTGTTTATGTTCATTTGAAAGGAAAGGATTTATATAAACATAAAGAACTTAACAATTACCAAAGAGATGATTTCCACCAAAATCCATCTCATTACCATTGCATCTTCGAACAATACATTCCACATACAGATATTTTGATGAACGGCATTTACTGGGATCATGATATTCCCAGATTGTTTGAGAAAGAAGCGTTGCAAAGAGCCGACTTCAACATTAAAACCATTGCAGATATTACTGATGATATGTATGGTTCGATTCCTTGTAATCTAGGCGACTCTACAATCGAAGATCCTGTTTATGGTGTAGATAAAATTACCATGGAAAGAACGGCTCCTTATATACCAAACTCAATAGATATTATGGCTGTAGGCAATCTTCCCAATGAATTACCAAGAGATGCAAGCCGATATTTTGGTGAGCAATTGATTAAACATGTGCTAAAAGATATTATCGATGGGAATAGTTCTATTATTGATAAAGCAACAATTGTGAAGGAAGGTGTGTTGACAGAGCATTATGGGTATATGAAGGAGTATGCGGGATAAAGCCCCCTAAATCCCCCAAAGGGGGACTTTGATTATGTTTTGTTAATTAGTGCGAAATTTTCATTGCAGTAAATTATTCATTTTGTTGAATAGCTTCCCCCTTGGGGGATTGAGGGGGCTAAATAATACCTGCTTAGCAATCCTTTAAACCCTTCCGTATAATTCCTCTCCTCATCATGTATACTCATTTCTTTCACTGATGACCATTCAACTTCTTTATTCGAGAATAAAATCATCGTTCGAAAAAAGCCATGACTAACGGATTGCCTTACCTGCATTTTTTCAACTATAAACAAAGATTGCTTTTCAAGTAAGGTTTCAATATAATCAGCTCGGTGATAAGGCAATAATACAGCGCCATAGCCGGTTTCAGTAAGATTATTTTTAATGAAATCAATTAGCACATCGAATGTTAATGTACTATCGTGTTTGGCTGCATTTTTATTTTTATCTGAAGAAGTCAAATCGTTTTCAAAAAACGGTGGATTGGAAAAAATGAAATCGTATTTTTTCTGAGGCGCAAATGCTTGCAATGACTGATTGTAAATATGAACTTTGTTTTTCCAGGGTGTTGCAGATACATTTTGAATGGCTTGATTTGCCGCATTCTCATTTATTTCTAAAGCATCAATTTCAATATCATTTTCTTGTACCAGCATCAAACTCAATAAGCCGGTTCCGGTTCCGATATCTAGCGCATTGGAGAAATTTAAGTTATTATCCCGAATCACTTCAACCATCCAGGCCCCAAACAAACAGGCATCAGTACACACTTTCATGGCACACTGATCTTGGTGAATGGTAAATTGCTTGAATTGGAAGAAGGAGTTTGGCAAGAAGGAAAAGGTTTAAGGGTTTAAGGGTTTAAGGGTTTAAGGGTTTAAAGGTTTAAGGGTTTAACCAGCGAAGCGATTTAAACTGTATTAGTTCTTACTTAATCTGACAGTTGGGATTAAATTTGTAATAACAACAAAACAATTATTTAACCCCAAAACTGTCAGAAATGAAATCAGAAACTAAGTTAATCAAAAACAAATTAGGATTATTAAATCTTGCGGAGCATCTAGGTAATGTATCCAAGGCTTGTAAGATAATGGGCTATAGTCGCGATAGTTTTTATCGCTTAAAAGAGCTATACAATGTAGGAGGTGAAATTGCTTTAAAAGAGATAAGTCGATCCAAACCTATTCCCAAAAATCGCGTTGAGTCTTCGATAGAATCTGCAGCCGTTCAGATGGCGTTTGATCAACCGGCTTTTGGTCAAGTTCGAGTCAGCAACGAATTAAGAAAAAAGGGGATTTTCATTTCGCCGACCGGTGTAAGATGTGTTTGGCAACGCAATGATTTGGAAACTTTTTCTAAACGATTGAAAGCTTTAGAGTCCCGTATAGCCCAGGATGGGATTATTCTAACAGATGCGCAAATAGCTGCCATGGAACGAAAGTTAGAGAAAAGAGAGTCCTTAGGAGAAATCGAGACAGAGCATCCTGGATATTTAGGCTCACAGGATACCTATTATGTTGGTAATATAAAAGGAGTGGGAAGGATTTATCAACAAACCTTTATTGACACTTATACACGTGTTGCATTTGCAAAGTTATATACGTCAAAGTATGCGCTCACTGCAGCAGATACGTTAAACGATAAGGTGTTGCCATTTTTTGAAGAAAATGAAATTCCGCTTCTTAGAATACTAACTGATCATGGAAGTGAGTATAAGGGAAATCCTGATCATGAATACCAATTATACCTTGCTCTTGAAAATATTGAACATACTAAAACGAAAGTTCGTAGCCCTCAAACAAATGGCATCTGCGAACGCTTACACAGAACCATGCAAGAGGAATTTTACGCAATAGCTTTTAGGAAAAAATTGTACGAAAACTTGGAACTTCTTCAACAGGATCTTGATGAATGGATGCATTATTACAATAACGAGCGGCCGCACAGCGGTAGATATTGTTTTGGAAAAACCCCAATGCAAACTTTTATTGAATCATTATCTTTGGCAAAGGAAAAAATGCTCAACCAGAATGTTGAAAACAATATCCTGACCCTATAAAACTAAAAATCAATATCACCGACTGTCAGATGAAGTTCTAACTATTACAGTTTAAGTCGCTACGCTGGTTTAACGGTGTAACGGTTTGGTCTTTTCAACCAGCGCAGCGTCTTAAACCAGCGCAGCGATTTCAACCAGCGCAGCGTCTTAAACTAGCGCAGCGATTTCAACCAGCGCAGCGTCTTAAACCAGCGCAGCGTCTTAAACCAGC
>CALPIT020000226.1 GCA_943323705.2 Streptomyces griseus | reverse complement strand
CTGTGAGCCATTTTCATTAACCACAAAATTTCTAGAAAATGCTTACGAACTTTACAAAGAAAATCAGCTTTGCTGCTGTTTTAACGATTCTTACATTTAACCTTTCAGCACAAAATTCTATTCGTGCATTTAGTCAGATTTATTCTGAAAATTTAAAAGGAGGTACAACCATGTTTGGAAATGGTATATTACATATCATTGAGAACAATTCAGTTAATACCACAAAAATGAATCAAACCAGTAATGCCAATAATGGCGTTGGTGGAATTGGTAACAGCCAATATGGTAATGATGGTAGCAACATGCAACAGATAGACATTGATAACAATTCTTCAACTGTGAATTCATCTTCTGCTGATTTAGTTTTGCCTTCTGGAACCAACACTATCAAATTTGCAAGATTATATTGGGGTGGAAAAATTGACAACTCTGTAATCAATTCACGTCCTGATACTTTACGTAAAATTAAAATTCGTAAAGGTACAAGCGGTAACTATTTTAACGCAACTACACCTACTATAAATGTTGATCAGTTCGCTATATCATCTACAGAAAAAGCTTACCAGTCATTTGTAGATGTTACAAGTTTTGTAAATGCTAATGGTGCTGGTACTTATACTGTAGCTGATTTGCCAGTTACTCCGGGTTCTTCTAGTACAGGTGGTAAATACGGTGGTTGGGTTATTGTGGTAGCTTACGAAAATGTAACTCAGCCTTATAACAGCATTAGACTATATGATGGTTTTGCACAGGTTTACAGTAACGGTAATACTGCTTATTTGAATATTTCCTTAAGTGGACTTAATGTTCCTAGTACACCATTGTTAGCGAATGAAGCAGTTATGGGTACAATGGCTTGGGAAGGTGATGCAAACTTAGGGGCTTCTTCAAGTAATCCTGACGGCGATTTTATCAAAATAAATAATACCACTGTTTCCAATGCAGTAAATCCTGCTACTAATTTCTGGAATGGAAGTATCACCAATAATGGTTCTTTTGTAACTACAAAAAATCCAAATTACAGTAATCAAATGGGGATTGATATCGACCAAGTTAATGTAGGAACAGGTTATAATATCGCACCCAATGCAACAAGTGTTAGTGTGCAATTCGGAACAGAAGCTGATATGTATTTCCCTAGCATCTTTACTTTCAGCATTAGAGTTAAAGATCCAACAGTAGTTTTAAATAAAACAGTTGCTGATGCCAACAACAATAGTTACGTAGATTCAGAAGAAGAGTTGACTTACACATTGTCTGGTTCTAATCAAGGTGTTGGTTCTTCTTATAACACCTTCATAGTAGATTCATTACCAAATAATGTGACTTATGTTCCTAATACTTTAGAAGTAGTAAATGCTCCTGGTGTAACTGCTGGTATAAAATCAGATGCTGCAGATGCTGATCAGGCGTTTAAAGGAAATGTGGGAAATAGAAATTTTGTGAAATTCTTTATCGGAACAGGTGCTACAGGAACTGCTGGTGGTGAATTACCTTCAGGTGCTGGCAGCAATTATGAAGTAAGATTCAAAGTTAAAGCTGGTGTTATTCCAGGTACAATTGTAAACACTGCAAGAATTTATGGTAACTCAGTTGTAGGTGATTTGTTCACTGATGATGGAACTGCAGTTATTGGCGAGTCTGGCGCTCCTACTCCGGTTAAATTTACTTCATTCAATGCTAGCTTACTAAATGCAAATAGCGCAATCGTTAGATGGGTAACGCAATCAGAATTGAACAATAGCCATTTTGAAGTAGAAAGAAGTAATGATGGTGTTCATTTCGAAATGAGAGGCAAAGTAAATGGTAATGGTTCAACTTCAATCACACACAATTATAACTTTACTGATGCTTTGAATAATAACGCAACGATTGTGTACTACCGTTTAAGAGTAATCGATAACGACGGAAAATATACTTTCTCTAAAATTGTTGCTTTGAAAGTAAATGGTTCTATAAGCGTTGAGAAATTCAATGTGTTTCCTAATCCATTCATCACAGATATCAAAATTGCTTTGACAAGTGCTGATGAAACAAATGCTGGATTTAGAATTATATCGTTTGATGGTAAAGAGTTGCTTCACCGCAGTATCACAGTTCAAAAAGGCGAAAACATCGTTGTTTTGAAAGACTTCGGTACATTACCAAAAGGAAATTATATCCTTGAAGTATCAACTGCAACGGATAAGTTCATTAGAAAAATCCAGAAAAACTAAATAAGGTTTGTTGTTTTTAAGAAATGGCTGCTCGAAAAGAGTGGCCATTTTTTTTAGCCCCCTCAATCCCCCAAGGGGGAAGTTGATTGTGTTTTGTTGGGGAAGCTCAAATACATTAAGTGATGGAATTCCCCCTTTGGGGGATTAAGGGGGCTCACGAATGCACGAATTGTTTTGCCACAAAGGCTCTAAGACACAAAGATTCACGAATTAGTATTATAATCACGAATGCACAAGAATATTATTGACAGTCGTTTTCATGAGAAATAGAAAATTTCATTTCCTATATACAACTTTTACATTGGATATTTTACATTCAAAATTTTACATTTTTAATCACTCTCCTCAACTCCAACATATTCAATGCATTTGTATTAAATCCTTTCAGGTTGTTGTGATATAATCGAAGACTCATGTCATACCAAAGTGGAATTACGGGAGATTCTTCAATGATGATTTGTTGCATTTTTCTGTATAATTCATTTCTGGCAGCAATATTTGTTTCGGTGTTTGCTAACTCAAATAACTGATCATATTCTTTATTGGAGAATCTTGTATAATTAGGCGGTGCAGGGTTCTTACTATAAAATACGCCTAAGAAATTAATTTCATCAGGGAAATCAGCAATCCAGCTACCTCTAAAAAAAGCAATTTGAGATTTTGACATTTGCTCCAGCAGCAAACTTTTTTGAACTACTTCTATTGAAATATTGATACCAAGTTGTTTTAATTCGTTCACAATGAATGTGCCTAAATTCGCATAGTTTGGAACGGTAATCAATTTAAATTCGGGCATTGGATTGGAGTTGTCAAATCCAGCTTCTTTAATCAGGCTCATTGCTTTCTGAGGGTTAAAATCATACCCCTTTAAAATGCTGCTGTCGAATGATGGCATGCCAGCTGGAACAAAACCGCTATTTGCCGGATAGCCGATAGAATTACGCAGGTAAAAAATCATTTTCTTTCTGTCTATTGCATAATTGATGGCTTGCCTGATTTTTTTAATTTTCAAAGGTGAACCAGTTAAAACAGGATTTGAAGTGTCTGTCAAAATTCCGAGATATTCAATATTTAAATATGGATTCTTGGCAATTGAAATCTTGTTTTTCCATTCCGATTTCAATGTTCCCTTTTTGCTAAGTATTTCATCTTTAAAAGTAGGATCCATATCATTAATGAAATCAATTTTGTTTTGTTGAAATGACAAGAATTCGGAAGTTTTGCTGTTTAAGAAACTAATGGAAATCCCATCCAAATAAGGCAATTGTTTTCCAAGACTGTCTTTTTCAAAATAGTTGCTATTTTTTTTAAGTATCAAGGCCTGTCCCTCTTTCCAAGTTACAAATTGAAATGGCCCGGTGCCAACAGGATGTTTTCTGAAATCACTACCATAATAGTCAATAGCTTCTTTGGGGATGATAGAACAATATTGCATGCTTAGTATACCCAAAATGGCACTAAATGGTTGCCTTACATTCAATTGAAAAGTAGAGTCATTTAATGCAACAAAAGGTTTTATGCTATCGATGATGTTGTTGAATATCCATGCTCCCGGACTTGCCACTACAGGAGCGATTAGCCTAGTTAAACTAAACGCTACATCATTTGCAATTAATTTTCTTTTTTTGCCTTTTACAAAACATGCGTCATCATGAAAGTATACATCATCTCTTAATACAAATGTTATTGTTTTTTTGTCGGATGAAATTGTCCAAGATTTTGCTAGAGAAGGAACGATTTCAGTTTTATCATTTACTTCTACAAGTGTATTATAAAGCTGATGAACAGGCCACATAATAGCCTGGTTTTTGGCAAATGCTGGATCCAAAGTTCCAATACCTGCCGATTCATTGTAACGAAATATCTTCTTATTGGTTTCTTGTTCATGATTGCAAGAACACAAAATAACAATGGCTGAAATGATTACAGACTGAAAAAAACGTTGATGCATATTGGGTTAATAGGCTGTAAATGTAGGAAATGAAAGGGAAAGATGGAGATGCTGGATGGGTTCTACTTCTCAGCAATGTCTCCTGAAAGGGACGTT
>CALPIT020000225.1 GCA_943323705.2 Streptomyces griseus | reverse complement strand
CCACCTTTATCAACTTTTGTCATCATTAAATCACCACACTCATACACTTGATACCATGTTGTTCTTGTTGACATACCACCGCCAAATCCGGCACCTCCTGATGTAGTTGTTTGCGCATATTCATAATGGTGGTATTTTTCTGCAAGAATAACTACACCACTATCCGGAGTATATAGAAAATTACGGAACACCATGTATTTAGAAAATCCATCTTCTTCATTTTGAATTTTCTCTAGTTTTTTTCTTTCTCTTCTTTCTTTTCTGCTTTCATCATCGCCATCTTCTTCGTCATCATCATCCAATTTTGTAATCAAACTAGTATTGATTTCCTTAGAGCTAGTGCTTACAACTTCTCCGGTTTTAGGATTGATACGCTGCGCTAAAATACCATTGATTTCTGCTCCTCTTTTGGTATTGCTGTAAAATGCTGCAATGATGATATCGCGTTTTGGGACCTGTATTACTTTAGTACTCACCAACCATTTACCGTTAATCTGTGTATTGATTTCTTTTACCAAAGCACCTTCACTGTTGTGAATGCGGATATTGTAATTCGAGAAATCAAGATACTTCGCTTTCTTCTTTTTTCCTTCCTGGTATTCATACACACGTCCCACCATGACTACATTTCCATTTTCAGTGTACAACACATCTGCCAACTGAAATGTCTTAGGATCTATTTCATTAGTAATAGAAATTGTTTTACCAATTTGCTTTAGTTTTTCATCATATTCTCTTACTTCATAGTTATTTTTTTCGCGACCTTCAATAGTACTTACTATTACCATTTTTGTACTATCGGAATTGTATGTAACATTAAAGTTGATATCATCCGATTTAGATTCTTTTGTCCAGTTGGTGATTTCAGTGAAATCACCAGATAACTCCCCGTTTTTCTTATCAACAGGTGCTGCAAATAAAGTCAGTTTCTTTTCTTTCTTTTCATAAGTTGAAGCAAGTACAAATAACTTGTCTTTCAAGAAAAAGAATCTTTCATAGTCTTTTCCTTTTAGTTCTTTATTGAAATCCTGATCATATTCCTGATTTAGATTTTTGTCTAATTTAATCAACGTTGCAGATTCACGCATGGTGGCACCAATAACAAAATATGATTTCAATGCCATGTGCGATTCTTTTACATAAACACCGGTATTGTCTGCATGAATTACCGATAAATCTGTACTCCCTTTTTTTAATTTGAATTCTTCGCCCCAGGTAACTGAAGCATTTTGCGCATTGGTAAAAATTACCAGAAAAATTGTCATAATCGACAAGCAAAAATTTCTCATACTATGTATTTTGATTTTTAAATTTTGAATTTATATTTTACGCCTGCGTAAACTGTCTCAAAAACCTCACATCATTTTCACTAAATAAGCGAAGGTCTTTTACCTGATAGCTAAGCATGGTAATTCTTTCTATTCCCAAGCCAAATGCAAAGCCAGTGTATTTATTGCTATCGATTCCGCAATTATCCAAGACGCTTGGATGCACCATTCCGCAGCCTAAAATTTCTACCCAGCCTGTTCTTTTGCAAACGCTACAACCTTCGCCACCGCAAATCAAACAACTGATATCCATTTCGGCACTGGGTTCAGTGAACGGAAAATAAGAAGGACGAAAACGAATTTTCACATCTTGTCCAAACATTTCCTTTACAAAGAAATAAAGCGTTTGTTTCAAATCTGCAAATGAAACATTTTCTGCTATATACAATCCTTCTACCTGATTAAAGAAACAATGCGCTCTTGCGCTGATGGTTTCATTTCTGTAAACTCTTCCAGGGCAGATGATACGAAGTGGCAATTCATTTTTCTCCATTTCTCTGATTTGCACGCTACTCGTATGTGTACGCAACAACCAATCAGGATTCTGGCTGATGTAAAAAGTATCCTGCATGTCTCTGGCCGGATGATTTTCCGGAAGATTCAATGCCGTGAAATTATGCCAATCGTCTTCAATCTCCGGACCTTCAGCAACGGAGAAGCCTAAACGCTGAAATATGGAGATAATTTTATTTTGAACAATGCTAATCGGGTGACGTGTTCCCAATGGCAAAGGCTGTCCGGGAAGCGTGGTATCTATACTACTTGAGGCAGTAGTACTTTCTGTACCTATGTTTTCAGATAACGACTCGAAAAAGCTTTCCGTAAATACTTTAAACTCATTCAGCAATTGGCCAGCTTCTTTTTTCTGATCTACAGGCACGTTTTTCATCTCGCCCATAATCGATTTCATAAGCCCTTTAGTGCCCAAATATTTAATCCTGAATGCTTCCAGTTCTTCTTTATTAGTAACAACTGATGCTTCTATTTCTTTTTTATATTGCTCAATCTGAGCCAATAATTGATCCATGCCGCAAAAGTAAGGACTTTTTAATTCGGTAGGATTCAAGAGAGGTTCAAAATGTTTAAAAGGTTCAATAAGTTCAATAGGTTGTTTGAATTAACATTTTGAACTTATTGAACATCTTGAACCTTTTAAACAAAACCAACGAAAATGTTTACCTTTAATCATAAAAAATTTACAACTATGTCATTATTCAAATCGGGTAATCCCACCCTTTCGGAAAATAAATTCAGGGATACTGTCATTTCAACTCCTATTTCCACAGAGAATACCATGACCATCGGCGGTACGCTCAACAAATTCGGCTTTATGCTGCTAATGTTGATGGGTTCTGCATTTTACTCATGGAAAGAAGCTGCTAACCTCGGCGAAAACACCATGCCATTGGTTATAGGTGGTGCTATTGGTGGATTCATTATCGCCATCGTTTTGATTTTCAAAAAAGAATGGTCTCCATTTTTAGCCCCTTTATACGCTTTACTGGAAGGACTTTTCATTGGAGCGATTTCCGCTTTCTTTAATGCTGAATATCCAGGTATCGTACTTCAAGCTGTTGGATTGACCTTCTCCGTTGGTTTTGGTATGTATTTTTTATACACTTTCCGCATTATCAGAGCTACTGAAAAATTCAAATCTGTATTGATTGCTGCAACTGTAGGTATCGGTTTATTTTATTTAGCCACCATGATTATTGGTTTGTTTGGTGTAAATGTAAACGAAACCATGCCTTTCATCAATGGTGGCGGTATGTTCGGCATCGGATTTTCGTTGTTTGTAGTAGCTATCGCTGCATTAAATCTGATTCTCGATTTCGATATGATTGAACAAGGTTCGGCTATGGGCGCTCCAAAATACATGGAATGGTATGGCGCTTTTGGGTTGATGGTAACTTTCGTTTGGTTATATATGGAGATTTTGAGGTTGTTGTCGAAGTTGAATAGGAGGTAAAGCCCCCTAAATCCCCCAAAGGGGGAGTGTGGTTGGCGTTTGGTGTTTGTCGTTTTTTTTTAATACCATTCTCAGCAATGTCTCCCGCAGGGGACGTTGCGTATTGAATAATAATTGTAAGCCGGGATTTTTTCTCGGCTTTTTTTGTGCCTTCGCTGGTCTTTTGACTTGCGAAGAATCAAGAATAAACTATCTTGTCAGCAATGTCTCCTGAAAGGGACGATGCGTTTCTAAAAGAATAATTCAAAGCCGGGATTTTTTCTCGGCTTTTTTGTGTTTATTTGAGCTTCAAAATCTTCAACATGCAAAAAATTGTATCTGTAATCGTTGCGCTGTTCATTTTTAGTGGCAGTTTCGCTCAAACAAAACTCATCGAAAAAGTAACAAAAAAAGGAGACGAGATTGTCATTCCTTATGAAAAATATGTGTTGCCTAACGGGCTAACAGTAGTGCTTCATGAAGACCACAGTGATCCGATAGTGCATGTTGATATTACTTATCACGTAGGAAGTGCTAGAGAAGAAATCGGCAAAAGCGGCTTCGCGCATTTCTTTGAACACATGCAGTTTCAGGGAAGTGATAATGTGGGTGATGAACAACATTTTAAAATTATCACAGCTGCAGGCGGAACATTGAATGGCAGCACCAATCAAGATAGAACGAATTATTTTGAAACGGTTCCCAGCAATCAATTGGAAAAAATGTTATGGTTGGAAGCAGACAGAATGGGCTTTTTCTTAGATGCTGTTACCCAACAAAAATTTGAAATACAAAGAAGCACCGTTAAAAATGAAAGAGGACAGAATTATGATAATCGTCCTTATGGATTGGTTAATGAATTCAGCAGTAAAAACTTATATCCATACGGACATCCTTACAGCTGGCTTACTATTGGATATGTTGAAGACTTAAACAGGGTTGATGTGCAGGATTTGAAGAACTTTTTCTTAAGGTGGTACGGACCCAACAACGCTACGCTTACCATTGGTGGAGATGTGAAACCTGCAGAAGCATTGAAATTGGTAGAAAAATATTTCGGTTCTATT
>CALPIT020000224.1 GCA_943323705.2 Streptomyces griseus | reverse complement strand
TTACTTCTCGTAAACCACTTGAAACGTTGGTGAATAATTACTTCATGAACGATAAAATATCCCAATCCATACATCGCAATGCCAAAACCAATAGCAGCCACCCAGTATACCTCGTTTTGTAATCCCAACATGATACACAACCAACTCGGAATAGCAAATATCAAAAAGAACGCATCGTTTTTTTCAAAGAAACCCGGACTAGGTTGATGATGATCTTCATGCAAATACCACAAAAATCCATGCATAACATATTTATGTGTCAACCAGGTTATGCCTTCCATCAAAAAGAAAGTGAGCAATACAATACCAATGAAAATAAATGTGTTCATAAAAAGGTTCTTAACAATAAAAAAAACATCGCTTGTATTAATAACAAATCTACAGCGAATTTGTTTTCCTTATCGAATTTCAAAAAATGAAAAAATAGTAATAAAACAATACTAACTAAAAACCAACAAGCATAGTTAAATACAGGGATATCACCTGCCCATTTCCAATATCCTAATTGTATGGCAACAGGCTCCATCAACCAATCGAATACAACCGCTACTGTAGCACCATCAATAATTACAGACAATGTTTTCAAAATCGGTCTTTGAGTTGTTACATCTGCATCAATAGAAGTGGTGATTTTTTTCAATAACATTTTCATGCTGATACCACAACAATAAATAACAACGAACCAGTTGATGCCAATCACCCAAGGAACATTTTTTATAGTAGGACCTAATACCACACCATACTTGTAGTTACCAAATAACAAGCCCGTATGTGTCCCCACCAACTCTACAACAATACCTGTTGTGAATGCTACTAAAACAAAAATCCAAAAATGAAAGTTTTTATCCTTTTGTGTGTAGATGATAAGTGCAAACATCAACAACAAATTCAATGGTGTAGTTTTGATAAAAAAGTCTTTATCAAAATACAAAATCCCCAATAAGCCTATGGTATGAAACAAAACAGCAACGGCTGTCGCTATTTGGTTTTTTGATAAGCCCAACAAAGATTTATTTTCTGTTTGCTGCATAGTCTGTTTTAATGATATCTGTTGTTATCAACGCACTTTTCAAACAAAGCGGAATGCCTCCTCCGGGATGAACGGTTCCACCACAAAAATAAAGTCCTTTTATGTTTTTACTAAAATTTGCAGGTCTGAAAAAAGCAGCAAATTTGGAATTTGAGCTCGTTCCATATAACGAGCCTTTATATGTTCCGGTTTTTTGCTCAATAACCACGGGATCCATAATGGTTTCAGAAATAATATATTTTTCCAAATCTGTTTTCAACAAACGATTTAATTTTGAGATGATATTTTTTCTAGCCTCTTTTACAAGCGAATGCCAATCCTGTCCTTCATTGGTTGGCGCATTAATCATCACAAACCAATTCTCACTTTCCACCTGTGCATGATTGTTGTCCATCTTTGAAGTAATGTTGATGTAAACTGTCGGATCGTCCATCAATGTTTTCTTTTCAAACAAATGGTCAAACTCTTTTTTATAATCTCTGCTAAAAAATATATTGTGCAATCCCAGTTCTGAAAATTCTTTTTTTACGCCCCAGTAAAATATCAATGCGCTGCTGCTGCGTTCGAGCTTAGATATTTTATGCGCAACTACATTTTCATTTAATAATTTTTTATACGTGTAATACACATCACCGTTACTCACTACAATATCTGCAGCAATATTTTCATTGTCAACAATAATACCTTTCACTTGCTTTTGCTCATGAACAATTGATGTAACTTTTTTATTGAAATGAAATTGTACGCCTTTCTTCAACGCCAGATTATACAAGGCATTCGTGATGCTAATCATGCCGCCTTTGGGATAAAATGTTCCCTGGTTTTGTTCGAGATGAGGAATCAAACTCAGCATGCCCGGTGCTTTGTAAGGATTGCTACCATTGTATGTTGCAAATCGATTGAATAACTGAACAGCTTCTTCTGTTTTAAAATTGGCTTTATTATGCTGATGTAAAGTTCCAAAAAGATAAGTCCATTTTACATGCTTCATTGCATTGATGACTCTTTTGTGCAGCCAAGTTTTTGATTGATGTAATGAATGGTTTAAAAAAATTGTCCCAATATTGTTGTATAATTTTTCTGCATTATTCAAATAGTCAATTACCGCTTTTCTGTCTTCTCCTAAAACTTCTTCAAACGTTGTTGCCAGCAATTCTTTGTCGGCATATATTTTTAATTGCTTGCCGTTTTCAAAAAAATAATGGCAAACAACATCTACCGACTGATAATTGAAATAGTCTTCAATCGGTTCGTTCGCGAGTGTAAATAATTCTTCTATATTTTGTGGCTGTGTGAATAAAGAAGGACCTGCATCAAAACGAAAACCATCTTTTTCGAAAGCTGATAATTTCCCGCCTGGATATGTATTGGCTTCATATACATGAACCTCAAAACCTGCAACAGCAAGTCTTATAGCCGATGCCATTCCTGCAATTCCGCTTCCTATAATGATAACTTTTGGAGACAACATGATTGATGATTAGGCATTCTTCAATGCCATATGTTCTTCTAACTTCGGAAAAGCAATGGTAAACCAGGAAGTGTATTTGTGATTGTGAATATCCATGCTTTGTTTGATGGCTTCCATTTTCATGAAAGTAAAATCGCGGACTTCTGTTTCATCAGGATTTATTGTTCCATCATAATGGCCAATGAAAACATGATCAAGTTCATGTTCTGTTAAACCGTTATCAAAAGGTGTTTGGTAAATAAAACTGAAACCATGTTCAAGCTCAGTATCAAAACCCAACTCTTCCATTAATCTTCTATGAGCTGCATCTATTGTTTCTTCTCCGGGCATTGGGTGACTGCAGCAGGCATTGGTCCACAAATTTGGACTATGGTATTTATTGGATGCGCGTTGCTGTAATAGCATTTCACCTTTTCTGTTAAATATAAAAACGCTGAAAGCCCTATGCAACAAAGCTTTTCGATGAGCAGCAATTTTTTCCATCGTGCCAACAGCCTCATCATTTTCATTTACCAGAATAACTTCTGTCATCACGGTATTGTAATTTTTATTATAAAATATTAAGTTGACTTCTCAATCCGGCTCTCATTACAATCATTGCCTTTGAATAATTTGGAATCCTGATTCTGTCTTCTAACAACATCGCAGGTTGAGATTGCTTAATTTTTTTAAAAAGAGAAATATAATATTTGTATGCCACATACACACCAAATCTGGCTTTCATCGGCAACATCAAAATACCTTCATAAGATTTTTTAAAATCAGCATCAATATCGGTTTCGATTTCAGCTTTCATTGCAGCTGTGAAATTTCTAAAATCCACACCTGGAAAATATACTCTTTTCAAATTTTCAGAATCGGCTTTCACATCTCTTAAGAAATTCACTTTCTGAAAAGCCGAACCTAACGCCATTGCATAGGGTTTTAATTTCAAATACTTTTCTTTATCGCCATCACAAAAAACAAACAAGCACATCAAGCCAACTACTTCCGCACTTCCGTAAATGTATTCTTTATAACCAGCTTCATCATATGTGTTCTTGCTCAAATCAAATTCCATACTTTTGAAAAAAGCATCCACCAATTCATGATCAATATTATATTGATTAACTACCTGCTGAAAACTATTCAGAATCGGATTTAAACTGATGCCTCTTTTGAATGCATCGTATGTTTCTTTTTTAAATTCTGCAAGTAAAGTGGCTTTATCAAACTCATGAAACGTATCTACTATTTCATCCGCAAAGCGAACAAAACCATAGATATGATAAATAGGCGTTCGTAAATCTTTATGCAGTAAACGAATAGCGCTGCTGAAAGAAGTACTATATCTTTCAGTTGTTATTCTGCTACATTCACTGCTGACATCATGAAACAGATGCATCATAAAATCAATTATTTAAAACTTTTTAAAATTTCTTTTGATACCACTTCGCCGCTTATCAAAGATGGTGGTACACCTGGCCCTGGAACAGTTAACTGACCTGTATAAAACAAGTTGCTTACCTTCTTGCTTTTTAGTGATGGCTTCAATATTGATGTTTGCATCAACGTGTTTGCCAAACCATACGCATTGCCTTTGAAAGCGTTGTAATCTTCTTTAAAATTGGATACCGAATACGTTTTCTTATGGATAATGGAATCGGAAATGGATTGTCCGATGAAAGACTCGTAACGTGCAACAACCTTTTTAAAATAATGATCTCTTATTTCTTCTGTATCACCATTCAATCCTGCAGCTACAGGAATAAGAAAAAATAAATTTTCACAACCATCAGGTGCAACTGTTTTATCTGTAACTGAAGGTACACTTACATAAAACAAAGGTTCTGACGGCCATTGTGGA
>CALPIT020000223.1 GCA_943323705.2 Streptomyces griseus | reverse complement strand
TTGATACGCAATGAATGATTGCTTTTGTAACTATACACAAATGTTGCAGAAGGGAAAATATTGGTGAATTTCCGGATGTATTCTTTGCTAGAGGTTTTATCAAGTAAATCGAAATCAGTTATACCAAAACCAGAACCAAAATTGAATTTGATTTTCTTACGTGCGAAATTAAATTTAGCAGATGGTGTATGGATCAAGATGTTTTGTTTGAAATCATTGGTAAGTGTATCCACTACTTTGGTATATCCAGTTGAAGTCTTTTCATAAGTCGTTTGGTTATTAATGCCATCATTTAACGACAATTCATAACCCAGTTCCATAGACCAATTTTTAGAAAGTGGTTCGGTATAGATCAATTTGGAAGAAATTTTCTTGGAGCTGTTATCAGATTGTGTCAGTTGATTTATGTTTATAGCATAAGGAATTGAACTATAAACAGCATTTACAGAATTCAAATAATTATCTGAGTTTGAATTATTAGCATTTAAGTCGGCGATAATAGACAATGTTCTTCTTGGTTTAGAAAATCGATGTTTGAAAATGATGTTACCAATCAAGGCATATTTATCTGAGTTTATTTCTGAATTTTTTGAAGTTGCATTTTTCAAAATGCCGGAGTTTCCAAATGTACCCGAAACTGTAGATTCATCACTTTCTGAATGAAAATAATTGTACCTAAGTGTCAATTTTAAACTGTTACTCGTATCAATTTTTACATCATAAATAAAACTGTTTTTGATATTGTAGCGATTTATTCTTGTGATTACTTTTGAAGTATCAATTAAAGCAGAATCACCTAATTGAGTTATCGTTTCGCTATTTTTTACATTGCTATAATCTTGCTGATTGAACTTTGGTGAAAAGTTGATATTATGATTATCCTTCCATTTATTTGAGTATTGTACACCTGCATTTACATTTCTCATAAACCCATTTTCAGGATTGATATAAATATCATCATCGCCATTTCTAGAAAATGAAAAGGCAAAAATCCCATCTTCATCCATCATTTCGAAATTATTGTCATCACTGCCCCCGTATTTTTGATTTTCCTGCCAGCTCAAACCATCTTGTCCTGTGTTACCATTTAACACAAAAGCAGAAACTTTTCTTTTACCTTTAAAAGAACCGAACAAGAGGTTGTTGTTGAATCGATTGGTAATATCATTTCCGGCTCCTCCAGACAAACTAATTTTTCCGAAATAACCTTTCTTTTTATCTTCCTTAAGTTTAAGATTGATAGTCTTTTGTGTGTTTCCATCATCAATTCCTGTAAATGCTGCTTGCTCGCTTTTCTTATCAAATACCTGAACTTCTTTTACCGCATCAGCTCTTAGATTTTTTACAGCCATTCCCGGATCATCTCCAAAAAACTCTTCTCCATCCACCAACACTTTTTCAACTTTTTCACCCATGGCTTTTATTTCTCCATTTCTATCTACTTGAATGCCTGGTAATTTTTTCAATAATTCTTCTACGTTCGCATTGGCACTTACATTAAAACTATCAGCTGTATAAATAGTGGTGTCGCCCTTAATTTTAATGGCGCCTCCAGTTTTGATAATGATGGCTTCGAGCAACTTGCTTTTATTGGTTAGTGTAACGGGTTTTATTTTATCAGTACCTGATTTCACCACAATATCATCTACGTATTCAGCGTATAACGGATGAGATACCATAAAAATACACTTCCCAACCGGTACATTTTTAAGTTCAAAACTGCCATCTGCATTGGTTCTGGAAAAAGTTAGTAAACTAGAATCTGATGCCGATAAGACCATAACTACTGCATTGGAGATTGGCATTTGTCCGGAAGCATCGATTATTTTACCGGTTTGACTGACTTTTTGAGCCGAAGCCGAAATTAAAATCAATGAGAACATGAATGATAATAGAATTTTTGTTGTGCGCATATCTTTAAAAATTTCATCCACGCTGATTAAATAATTTTTCAGCAGGTGAACTTGTGTTAATTTTAGGAACTTTCATTTAAAAAACGACGCAAAGATAAACAATGGGATACGAAGATGAACATTTTATTGATACTTCTGGTACTGTTTGGAATTACTCGTTATTTAACAGCGATATCATCAAAATGTTTCAGCAAGGCGAACTTTCAACAGGTTATGATTATTTTGGAAGCCGCCCATTGAATATCCTGAATTCGAATGGATTTTATTTTGCAGTTTGGGCTCCTCATGCCCAATTTGTTTCCGTTTTAGGAGATTTCAACAATTGGTCTACAAGTTCACATCCTTTATTCCCAAGACTAGACCATTCTGGTATCTGGGAAGGATTTATTCCAAATGTCTCAAAAGGGAGTCGATATAAATATCATATCAATGGCATTAATGATGTACAAGTTTTAAAAGCTGATCCTTATGCAATTTTTTCAGAAAAAAGACCTGCAACAGCTTCGATAACTTGGTCGTTTGATTATGCTTGGAAAGACCAACAATGGCTCAATAAAAGAAAGAAAAACAATTCACTTGATGCTCCTTGGAATGTATATGAAGTACATCTAGGCAGCTGGATGAGGCCTGATAAAAACGATGAAGAAAGTTTCAACTCATATATTCAAATCGCTGAGAGACTTGTTCCTTATGTAAAAGAAATGGGATTTACCCATGTGGAATTAATGCCTGTGATGGAATTTCCATACGATAGAAGCTGGGGATACCAGTGTACCGGCTATTTTGCGGCTACCTCACGTTTTGGCATACCCGAAGATTTGATGTTTCTGATAGATGAACTTCATAAACATGATATTGGCGTCATTTTCGACTGGGTACCTTCTCATTTTCCAGGAGATGCTCATGGATTATTCATGTTTGACGGAGCGCATACTTATGAATATGCGGATATGCGTAAAGGTTATCATCCGGATTGGAATAGCTATATTTTTAATTACAAGAGGGGAGAAGTTAGGTCTTTTTTAATAAGCAGTGCTCATTTTTGGATGCAGCATTTTCATGGAGATGGGATTAGAGTTGATGCGGTGAATTCCATCATCAGACTTGATTTTTCAAGGAAAGAGGGAGAATGGGAGCGTAATGAATATGGAGGAAACGAAAACATTGAAGCCATTCACTTTCTGAAACGACTAAACGAAATTTTATATCAAGATTTTCCCGATATTCAAACTATTGCCGAAGAAGCTTCAGACTGGCCAGGTATGACCTTGCCAACACATGCTGGAGGTTTCGGATTTGGCATGAAATGGATGATGGGTTGGATGCATGATAGTTTCAGGTATTTCAAAACACATCCTGCAGACAGACATTATATACAAAATACATTCACTTTCAGCATGATGTATTTCTTTGATGAAAATTTCATGTTACCATTGAGTCATGATGAAATTGTACATGGAAAAAGTCCGATGATCTACAAAATGCCCGGAGACACATATGAAAAATTTGCCAACCTAAGAATGATGTATGCATATATGTATACACATCCCGGTGCTAAATTATTATTCATGGGTGATGAATTTGCACAAACGACAGAATGGAATGAAGCTTCTGAACTCGACTGGAATTTATTGACACATGTTTCCCATCAAAAAATGAAAGATTGTGTTTCTCGACTTAGCCATTTGTATAAGGATGAGCCTGCACTTTATGAATATCAATTTGATCCAAAAGGATTTGAATGGTTGTTACTCGACAGAGGGCATGATGGGGTAATGGCTTATAAACGCAAGGGCAAAAACAAAAAAAATGACCTTGTCATTTTTATCAATACTTCTGCAAAAAATTATCAGGATTATGGCATGGTATTAACAGGCAAATCAGAATGGAAAGAGATATTTAATAGTGACGATGTTGATTTCTGGGGCTCAGGAAAATACATGAACAATAATTTGACTATCAAAATAATAGAGAAAAAAACGAACACAATTGAAATAAAACTAGCTATTCCTGCGTTAAGTGTTATGATATTCCGATAGTAAATATCACAAGTTTTAATCCGTACCCCAAATGAAAAACAACAAATCAATTACTGGCATATGCCTGTATAGCAGCATCTACGCCAATACGCAAGACATTTCCACTTTTTTTCTGGAGAAAGAAATCATCAAATCTGTTGCTGAAAAAGAAATCATATTTACTTTTCCGAATGCACAATTTTACACGAACTATTCAGGAGAAAAATCAAAAAATAATTCAAAAACATTTGACAAATAACAGGTTGTCAAAAAATACTAATTGCTTATAGTTTTAATGGTTGATTACAGGACAAATAAGGAGGCTGTCTCGAAAGAGATGGTCTCTTTGTTATTTTTGTAAATGAGCTTACAATTAGTTCATCATCAAAATATTTACACTTCTTTGTAAAATATTAAATG
>CALPIT020000222.1 GCA_943323705.2 Streptomyces griseus | reverse complement strand
TGGCTATGTTGAGGCCACGGACGTAATATTGCAATATTGCAATATCGCAATATCGCAATATTACTTTTTTGCCAAAAAGCACGTTGAAAAATTCATCAATTTCTCATCAAAATTTTCGTTTACTTCTTTCGCTCTCCATGGACCTCCTCTCCATTTACATAGTTGGTAAAGGGAGTAATTATACACTAAATAAACTTCAGAGGTTTGTAAATAAAATTCAGTTGAAATATTTGGCCATGTCGAGGCCACGGACGTAATATTGCGAAATTGCAATATTGCAATATTACTTTTTGCCAAAAAGCACATTGAAAAATTCAACAATTTTCCTTTAAATGTTATTGATTACTTCTTTCTCTCTTCATACACCTCTTCCCCATTTACAAAGTTTGAAATAACTTTTGCTTTCAATATTTCACGAGGCTCACAACCCATCAAATCCGTGTCAAGTATAATAAAATCAGCAGCTTTACCTGCCTCCAAACTACCTTTTTCGTTTTCTTCAAATGCCGCTTTGGCTGCCCAGATGGTCATGCCGCGAAGCGTTTGTTCTCGTGATAAAGCATTTTCAATTTGAAATCCATTTTTCGGATAACCGTTGCCGTCTTGTCTGATGACTGCAGCATAAAATGTTTTAAACGGACTAATATATTCAACCGGGAAATCAGTGCCCAATGGCATCCAGCCATTTTGTTGCAATAATTTTTTATAGGCATAAGAATTGGCAATTCTTTCTGAACCCAACCGAGATCCCGCCCAATACATATCACTTGTTGCATGTGTAGGTTGAACAGAAGGAATGATGCTGTATTTTTTGAAAAATTCAAAATCATTTTCATTAACAACCTGTGCATGTTCGATTCTCCATCTTTTATCGTTTATGCCTTTCAGGTAGTTGGCATATGTTTTTAAAATAGTCCTGTTTCCACTATCCCCAATAGCATGCGTACACATTTGAAATTGAGTGTTAATTAGCTTCTCAGCAACTGATTCAAAGTGTTTTCGATCACTCAATAGAAAACCATTCCAGTCTTTTTTATCAGCATAATGACCAAGTAAACATGCGCCTCTTGAACCCAATGCTCCATCTGCATAAAGCTTAAAACCTCCAACATGAAGTCGTTCTGTTTTATAGGGACCTTTCTTAACCCATCTGTCATAATAATTAGCACTGTCTGACAACAATGCGAAAATTTTCATTTTTAAAGCGCCTGACTTTTGCACTTCATCCACAAGCTGAACGGTATGTTCACTGATACCACAGTCATGCACTCCTGTCAATCCTTGTGAAAAGCATTCATGCTGTAATTGAATAAAATATTTTTTAGCCAGACTATCGGGAATAATAGGAATATTTTTTTCAATTAAATCCATGGCATTATCAATGAACATTCCTGTTAGCTTTCCATTTATCATTTCAACACTACCGCCATTGATTGTAGTTTTTTCATTTACTCCAGCGATTTCAATGGCTTTTTGATTGGCCAATGCCGCATGACCATCTATTCTCTTTAAAAATACAGGTCTGTCTGGAAATAGACTATCTAATAAATTTTTATTAGGAAATTCTTTTACTGTCCAATCATTTTGATCCCAGCCATGTCCATAAATCCAAGTCATGGGAGCCGTTTTGCTGTAATCAATAATTTTATCGACAATTTCCTTAAATGAATTTGTGCCCATTAAATCGCATTTCCAGCTATCAGTGGCAAACCCAGTAAAATGACAATGCGCATCAATAAAACCAGGAAAAATAAATTTCTTTTGAGCATCTATTGTGCTGTCGGCTTCATAATTGGCCATAATAAATTTATCAGTACCTGTGGCTACGATTTTTCCTTCAGCAATCGCCATGGCATTTACAACATGAAAACCGCTATCTACAGCATAGATGTTTGCGTTGTGTACAATCATCGCCACCTTTATTTTGTTATGGCATGAAGAGATAAAAAAAGTAAAAAGTAAAAAGTAAAAAAACTTGAAGCCAAGATTGATGTATTTTCTTTTTGTAAAAGACAACATAATTTATTTTTTTTCAAAAATAGTACAATTGCAGCCATGGTATTTTTAACTTTGAAGCAATTATTCAAAAATGTACAACAAAGAACAAATTATATCTATTCAACAAGCTACTCATGAATGGTTAAATGAGAAATTACCAATTACATTAGATGCAAATAATGCAGAATCACTAAGAGATATTCTTCGATTTCATGAACATCGCTATTATTTGGAAAATGATCCTCTTATTAGCGATTATGAGTATGATATACTTTATAAAAAGCTGGAACATTTTGAAAAAGAAAATCCTTCATCAATCACTAAAGATTCACCAACTCAACGTGTGGGCAAAGGATTAATCAAAGATTTTCCAAAGACACAGCATCTTGTTCCCATGTTATCACTGGAGAATTCTTACAATGACGAAGATTTATTAGACTGGGATCGAAAGGCCAAAGAGCTATCCGGACTTGATGTAATTGAGTATTCTGTAGAACCCAAATTTGATGGTGCCAGCGTTTCACTAATTTATGAAAATGACATGTTGGTTCGTGGTGTAACCCGCGGTGATGGCGAAACAGGCGATGACATCACTCCAAATATCAAACAAATTAAGTCGATTCCTTTATCTGCGCCATTCAGCAAACATAATATTCAACAGATAGAAATTCGGGGTGAAATTCTGATGAATAAAAACAATTTCAAGAAATATAATGAAAGCCTCATGGAAGAAGGATTGCCTCCATTGGCGAACCCAAGAAATGCGGCAGCAGGTTCATTAAGAATTAAAGATACGGCTATCGTTAGCCGAAGAAATCTGGAAGGTTTTTTATATCATGTCAGTTTTATTGCAAAGCAAGATGAAACTAAACCTGAAGACATTCATTCACATTCAGAAATGCTGAAGCTATTGTGGGATCTGGGTTTCAGAAGTCCTAAAAAAGAAATGAAAGTGGTAAATGGCATTCAGGATGTAATCGAATTTGTAAACAATTTTGAAAAACAAAGAGATGAGCTTCCTTATGAAATAGATGGGATGGTGATTAAAGTCAACAACCTTGAATTACAGGAAAACCTTGGAATGACTTCTCACCATCCAAGATGGGCCATTGCATTTAAATTCAAAGCCCGTCAGGCAACCAGCAAATTACTGGGCGTTGAATACCAGGTTGGCCGCACTGGCGCCGTTACACCAGTTGCAAAAATACAGCCGGTACATGTAGGAGGCGTAACAGTAAGCAGCATTTCCATTCATAATGAAGACTACATCAAAGAAAAAGATTTAAAAATTGGCGATCAAATTTTAATAGAACGCAGCGGTGATGTAATACCTCAAATTGTGAAATCACTTCCGGATTTAAGAAACGGCTCAGAAACAGAAATCGTATTTCCTAAAAATTGTCCGGTATGCGAGCATCATCTTTTCAAACCAGAAGAAGAAGCTGTCTGGAGATGTACAAACATAAATTGTAAAGCACAAGTGGTAGAACGAATCATCCATTTCGTGAGTAAAGATGCTATGGACATTAAAAGTTTTGGCGAAGCTAATGTTCGTAAGTTTTTTGAAATGGATGTTTTAAAAACCATTCCGGACATTTATTCGTTTGATGTTGAAAAACTTTCAGGTACAGAAGGTTTTGGTGCTAAATCAATTTTAAATTTAAAATCTGCCATTGAAGCCAGTAAATCACAACCACTTCATCGATTAATCTATGCATTAGGCATTAGGTATGTAGGTGAAACTACCGCAAAAGCACTTGCACAAAAGGTTAGCGATATTTTTGAATTTGAAAAAATGACAGAAGAAGAGTTGAAATTAATGGATGATGTAGGTGTAAAAGTGGCTAAAAGTATATTTGACTTTTTCAGTGATCCCGACAATGTCTCCCTATTACAAAAACTTAATGAACTGGGTGTAAAAACAAAGCATGAAAAGCAAGAAAGCATTTCAGGAATGCTTACGAATCAAACTTTTTTATTTACTGGAACACTCTCTAAGCTAAAAAGAAGTGAAGCTGAAGCATTGGTTGAGAAAAATGGAGGTAAAATACTCAGTGGCGTCAGCAGCAAATTGAACTATTTGATAACCGGAGAAGATGCTGGCAGCAAACTCGAAAAAGCCAAAAAAATACCCGGTATTAAAATTATGTCTGAAGAAGAATTTTTATCAATGTTGTCCGAATAATCTAATTCTTTGTTATATTTATAACTTATCGCAGGTATTATTATCTGTGTACCTAAACCAAATCTAACAATAAAAACAAAGTACGATGATTAAGAAAATTCCAGGAGAAATTTGGAAACAAATGCAATTCTCAGGTTACAAAAACCTAAAGAAGAAGTATGCAGTATCAAATCATGGCCGTGCAGCT
>CALPIT020000221.1 GCA_943323705.2 Streptomyces griseus | reverse complement strand
CTTCAAATAAAGAAGGTATTGCTGAATTAAAACAGTGCATCATCAATAGCTTACAACATGAAAACAATGATAGGAAATATCACCTAGCAGCAGAAAAAGCCTACCAACTCATTCGAAATGCTCGTATGTCTGATATCGACAAAGCAGCATTAAAAAGTAAAATCGCCTCAATGGGCAAAGACTTCAATTTGTATGCTTTTGTAAAAGAATATTTACAATAATTATTTTTTAAGAAAGCTCCATTTTGGATAATCTCCCACGGTTGAAACCGTGGGCAAACAAAAAATGCTGCCGTAATTTATATTTCAAGAGCTTATAAATTTCATTTTATTGACCAACATTTTATTTTAGCCCACCGTTTTAACGGTGGGCGGAGAATTTTTCTAAATAATTATATCTGTTGATTGAAATGTCAACTTGAGACTTCACTTCATTTTTTTTAGCTTTTTTTAAAACGGCAAATTGGAAATTCTCCCACGGTTGAAACCGTGGGTAAACAAAAAATACACCTCCACACTATATCACAGGTAGTTTTTTCATTTCATTGTCCATTATTTTATTTTAGCCCACCGTTTCAACGGTGGGCGGAGAATTTTTCTAAATAATTATATCTGTTGATTGAAATGTCAACTTGAGACTTCACTTCATTTTTTTAGCTTTTTTTAAAACGGCAAATTGGAAATTCTCCCACGGTTGAAACCGTGGGCAAACAAAAAATGCTGCCGTAATTTATATTTCAAGAGCTTATAAATTTCATTTTATTGACCAACATTTTATTTTAGCCCACCGTTTTAACGGTGGGCGGAGAAAAGAAATGTCTCGTCCTGAAAAAAGTTGACCACAAAATCAACAAATATGTGCGAATTGTTTTTGAAAAAGTATATACCAGTTGATTATTTTTTAAACATTGACCCTATTACCCAAAATGGCAATTTAAAATAAGACTTGATGATTTGGTAAACAGCGTTTACATGAAATCCATCAATATTAATGGCTGTTTTTAAAGCTTTTATAGGAAACAAAAGATTCATCTGACTAAAACTGCTTTGCGAAACCATATACAGGTATTTGAAATTCTTTCTGTGAAATTGCTGATGGTATTTTTCTTTTGCAGCATTGAAGTTTCCTTGTAAACACAAATCCAAACCATCTTTCACATTCTTTAATACGTCTATCGACTCAAGCATTTCTATAATGTTCTCGTAGTGTAAGCCTGCTTTTCTATGATCATCACACATGGAAGTGTTTAGCATCATATTATCGTTTATGACTAAAATTTTGGGAAGTATTTTTGCTGCCGTAGAGGTACAAAGCCAGGATATGCCACTCGAGCAGCCAATGAAAAAGTCACAGTAATGTGTAAGCGCTGCATTTTCTCTAAAGCTTAAAGTACTGCCATCAATAATTTGTTCATTCGTTTCATTTATTTTTTTGTTGGAAGACAAAATGAAAGCGATGTCTTTGCGTACAGCGGCTATTTCTTTTGCAAAATGTAATGCCGAATCTGGATTCAAGGCTGATTTAAAACTATCGGGTCCACATTCAATAAGCACAACATGTTTGAAACGATTCAGATGATGTTGAGCAGCGAAATTGGCCACATTTTTGATTTCGATTTCAGACAACTGCAAAACAGGTTGGTTAGAAACGGAAATCGGATGAGGATAATTTTTATAAATAGATTGCCGTACTTCACCATTTAGATGAATTACATTTTTATCAATAATTTGAATATAAAATATCTGATCAAAATCGCCATTGATTTTTCTTTGTTCTGCCTGTTTTACAAATTTCCTCCATTCACTTGTTGTGGTAAGAGATTTCTCCGTTGGAATTTCCCAAAGTTCATCAACATAGGGATTGAGCAATAATGTTTGTTTACATTTGGTATTTACGGCCCATGTTAAATGGCATCCAGGGAAATCTATTTCTTTTATCTGACGGGCAACTACAGTTCCATATAAGCAATCTCCATTTGAATTCAATAATGCCAGTAAGATTTTTTGCTGAGCCATATATAGCCATTGGAATTTGTAGAGAAGAAACGTATTTTATAAATTTGATTTCTCTTTTTCATTTTTCCACCATCTGTAAGCAATAACGCCCATAACAGCGAAAGGAGTAAGCATCAAATAAAGTATTCCGGAATTTAACCCCTGGGCAGGCTTCTCACCCAATTGTTGCGCAGTTTTAGTACACATCGAACATTGTGCTTCAACAATTACCGGGAGCATAATTACGATGATAATAACAACAATAGCTAAAGCCATTTTTTTCATAGGACAAAGATAGGGTAGTATCAATAAAAAATAAGGATGTCGAAACATAGAGAATCAACTCCAAGATGAATAATTCCAAAAGTTTTATGAGTTCAATGGGGTTCCACGCGTTTGATAACCTTTGAAAGCTACCAAACCTAACTTATTGCTCAATTTTCTATATTATTTCTGATTTTTATTCTTTTCACCTAGCCGTTTTTCCATTCTCTTTTTTTTGAGTACTTCCACCATTTTGTTTCTGAACTCTTTGTCTTTTTTGAAGAATAAATCTGTACGTTCTTTGCCGATTATTTTAGAGAATTTCTCGTTGTATTTTTTACGGATATTCAGAGTAGCTTCTTCTCGCTCTAATTCCGAAAGTTGATGTTGTTTGTTTGTGCTTTTGATTTCTTCGTTGTATTGATGTTGTACAGGCCAGAATTTTTCCGATTCTGCTTCATTAAATTTTAATTCCTGAGTCATGTAAGCAGCATAAAGCGCTTTGATTTTTTCTTTATTTTCTCTCTTGCTTTTTGGGGATTCAACATGTTCTTCCTGAGCCTGAGAAATGAATGTAATGAGTAGAAGTATTATTGTAAAAAAGCACTTTATTTTTCTTTTCATAACCTTATTTTATATTGATAAACATCATTTCTGATGACAATTTTAAGATATTATTTTTTGTCTATACTATTATTGCGAGTATCATCATCTGTGTTTTCGTTCACCAAAACAGCAACCAAAGCGGCATTCACATCATGTCCATTGTCTTCAAGGTAGTTGATGAGATCATCTTCGTTAAGATCATAGATTTCGTCTTCCAAATTATTGCTGTTTAAAGAAGCGTAACGTTCAGTTGAGTCTATGTTTGTAACATAAGCAGGAGGCGTATCCGTTTTTTTCTGATTCAGAAAATAGAGTAATCCAATTCCTAATATTCCTGCAACAACAGCAGCAGCTGTAAGTTTGATGTAAAAATATTTTTTTTGTATGGAAACAATAGGAGTATCATTTTTTATTTTTGACAATATCTGCTTTGGTAATTCTTCAAAATAATCTTCAGGAAGGTCATTTGTGGAATCTACTTCTACATTCTTTAAAAGGGAAATTGGCAGCTCATCAAAATACCCTTCAGGTGCTTCATATACTTGGTTAAATGGTATTTTTGCGATTGATGGACTCAATTCATCTAATTCATTTTGTATCTCCTGATTTTTTCGCATGGCTTCCTAAGACTGACCTTTAAGTTTTATGTTTAATGATTTAAAATATAGTTCTCAATTTTTTTTACGGCATGATGATAACTTGCTTTTAGTGCACCTTCACTGGTTTTTAATACCCGGCTCATCTCTTCATAAGGCATTTCATCATAATATCTCAAGTTAAAAACGATTCTTTGTTTTTCGGGTAATCTTTGCATGGCTATTTGCAATTTCCATTCCAATTTGTTGGGATCGAAATGTTTATCTGCCTGAATCTTGTTGATCATGATACCTTCATCATCATCCAGCGACACGGCTCTTCTTTTTTTCTGTTGTTCTAGAAAAGTAAGACATTCATTCGTAGCAATTCTGTAAAGCCAGGTGTATAATTGCGAATCTTCTCTGAAATTATCTAAGTGCTTCCAAACTTTGATAAACATATTTTGCAGCACATCATTGGCATCTTCATGGTCAACAACCATTCTTCTGATATGCCAATATAACTTTTCCTGATATTTTTTGATGATTTGAGTATAGGGAACTTCCTTATGTGCAGTGTTTTTAAACTGAAAAACCAATTCGTTATCATCAGGGAATATTGCCATAAGGAATTTTAAATAAAGCCAGCATCAGACTATAATTATGGCGCAGGGTTTAAGAAGGTAAATCCGGCCATCCAGCTTATCCAATATCCAGCATCTAGTATCCAGCTTATCCAGCCCATCTAGCCCATCCAACGCAACGTCCCTTTCAGGAGACATTGCTGAGAAAACAAGATACCTAATTCCCAATTCCTAATTACTTATTCTTCCTCCCTATCGCACGTTCAGCCGCCGCCGCAATATTCGCCGCATCCAATCCGTATTTTACTAGTAATTCTGCAGGTTTTCCACTTTCGCCAAAAGTATCTTTTGTACCAATAAACTCCTG
>CALPIT020000220.1 GCA_943323705.2 Streptomyces griseus | reverse complement strand
CCCAATTCCTAATCCCCCAATCCTAACACCCCCTTATCCTATAATCTCTTCCGCATGAACCTTCGCCTTAGGCTTCTCAATGATTCTTTCAATCACACCTTTTTCATCAATCACAAAAGTTGTTCTAATCAAGCCCATGTATTTTTTGCCATACATACTCTTCTCACCCCACACCCCATACTTTTCAATAACCTTTAATTCAGGATCGGCAATTAATGTAAAGGGAAGTTCGTGTTTGTTTTCAAATTTTTTATGCTTTGCTACTTCATCAGGACTCACACCGATGACTTCATAACCTTTGTTTTTCAATAAACCGTAATTGTCACGGAGATTGCAGGCTTGTGTGGTACAAGTTGGTGTATCATCTTGAGGGTAGAAGTACAGCACTACTTTTTTTCCTTTAAAATCAGCTAGTGAAATGAGTTTGCCGTTTTGGTCTTTTCCTTTGAATGCAGGCGCTTTGCTGCCTTGTTTTAATGTTGACATGATTTTGGGCCCCCTTTGATCCCCCAAAGGGGGAATTTGATTGTGTTTTATTGTTTAGCCACGAATTCACGAATTGTTTTGTTTGAATTTCGTAAGCTTATTTTTTTATTGTGTAATATTTAAAAACCAATTTTCTTTTCTAAAGAGATTTGTTAGCCTTTTGAACAAATCATCTTTTAACGCAACATCCCTTGCAGGAGACATTGCTTAAAATCCGAGGTGCTAACTTCCCCCTTTGGGGGACCGAGGGGGCGTTTACCGCCTAAATCGATAGATCTTCCTCGTTTCATTTCCAACCACGTCCTTAACAATCAACTCTAAACTATGTTCACCTGGAGTACAATATTTGTCGAAATTATAGATGAAAGTTTTGCCTTTATCATTACTAAACAACAACCATTGACCATCAAGCAATCCTGTAAAATCTACAATTTCCTGGGTATTGTCAATGGCTGAAAAGGCTATTCTATTCAACTTAGAAACATCTGCTCCATCTCTGAAACCCCAAAGCGGAGCAACCACAGGCGGAGTTTTATCCAGTATCAATTGAAACACTCCAAAATCCCTGAATGAAGATTCATACCAACCGTTTTTATAAACTGCTTTCTTGAATTTGGTTCTGCCATGACTATTTATTTTCATTTCAATCTTCCCTGTATCCTCAATATTAAAATTGCCTTTTATTTTTATCGGGTAATACTGTTGCACAGGTACATCCTCATCGTGCAGGTAATATGCTGTTCCCAAAGCATTGGGCGCTTCTCTGAATTTGAAATGGAAATTATCATAAATAGCACTGTCTTTCATGTAAAAAGAAACCTTATCATTCTCAAAAATGTTGATGGTATTGGGTTCAAAAACCAAGCCCGGAGTATTTTTCTTTTCTGAAACGGCTTCCATAATCAAATCGAACTTCACTATGGATGAATTATTTTGAGCGTCGACGACTTCGATTTTTATATCATGTGCATTCCCATCAAAAAGTGTAATGATTCCGTTTTCGCCTTTTGCTGTTTTATAAATTCCATCTTGATAACCTGGCAAAGGCGATAAATGCTGAAGAAAAGGCCCTCCGTTGTTTCTTGTTTTAAAATCAATGTGAGCATTCAGGAAACGTGTTTCGTCATAACTGATGCTATCCATTTCGAAACCAGAAATGGCTTTGTCGTTATTAAACACAATAGCCTTGTAAATACCATTTTGGTTGGTAGAGCCAGTGTATTTGTCAAATGCACTGATGGCAAAACTTACTTTGTTGGTGTTTACTTTTATTTTTCCGCCCAAAGGCTGGTACACACCATTTACTTTTTTCAAAGCATAAATTTTAGGTGTCTGTTCGTAGGTGCTGTAACGCCTGTCGTAAACGGCGAGTTTTAAAATTACAGGAGGTATATTGTCTTCAATCGGAAATCCCATCAGCAAAGGGTTTAGCACCTTATCGGTTTTGGTGTCTCTTACTTCAAAATGTAAATGCGGACCTTGCGAGCCGCCTGTATTGCCGCTGCGTGCAATGAATTCGCCTTTTTCAACTTTCAATAGATTCGCAGGCACTTCAATCTGAACCCTCCATTGTTTGAGTTTGTATTGTTGCTCTTGAATGTAATTTTCTATTTCGGGATTAAAATCATTGAGGTGAGCATATAGAGTTGTCATGCCATTTGGGTGACTGATATATAGCGCTCTTCCAAATCCAGTTGGATCAATATTGATTTTAGATACATAGCCGTCGGCCGCTGCCAAAACAGGAAGGTTAACCCTAGATTCTGTTCGGCAATCAAGCCCCATGTGGTAATGGTTGGGACGCAATTCACCAAAGTTGGCTACAATTCCAGGCTCGGTTCCTACAGGCCATTGGAAATAATTTTGAGGATAATTTTTTTTCGGGAATAACTGTGCAAAAGAGGATAAACCCATCAGCAATACAACAATTAAAAGAAGATTTTTTTTCAAAAGGGATTATGTTTTTTCAAAGGTAGTTTTTTTATGGGTAGTCTAGATGCTGGATGCTAGATGCTGGATGCTGGATAGATTCAGAGGTTCAATGTGTTCAAAAGGTTTAATAAGTTCAAAAGGTTTATTGAAGCTTTAGCATTTTTATTTGTAATGATTGGGTTTGAGGTTTGGAGTTAAAATTAGAAGGGGACTTTCTTTACAAGCGATATTGCAATATTGCAATATTGCAATATCGCAATATTACGTCATCTCAACTCGAACAGCCAAATTTTCAAACTAATGTTTCTTCACTATAACCGAACTTTCTTCATTCTCAAACTAAAATTTCTTCACCACAGCCGAACTTTCTTTTTTATAATCTAATATTTTCTTCACTACGACTGAACTTTCTTCAGATCTAATAGTTTCTTTACTATTACTGAAATTTCTTCAGACTCACCCGGTAACACATAAAAAAAGACCATACCGATGTATGATCTTTCAAAAAAGATTTCCTTTTTGATTACTTAGCCAGTGCCATTTCAAGATTAATGGTAAGGTCGATTTTAGAACCAACAATTGCTCCGCCAGCTTCTGTCAAAGTATTCCATTTTAAACCATATTGCAAGCGATTGATAGTTCCTGTCGCTTTGAAACCCGCTTTGGTATTGCCATACGGATCTTTTGTTGTACCGCCATATTTAACTGCAAAAGTTACTTTTTTTGTTATATCCCTGATAGTAAGATCACCTATAAGCTCATAAGTAGAACCTGTTTTCTTTTTAAATGAAGAGCTTACAAAAGTCATACTAGGAAACTTCTCAACATTAAAAAAATCATTACTTTTCAAGTGCCCATCACGACTATTATTATCAGTATTGATGCTGTTTACATCTACTGTGAAGTTTATTTTAGCGTCCGTAAAATCTTCATTAGCAGTTAATATATTGCCATCAAATATTTTGAAACTACCATCAACTTCTGATATCACAAGATGAGATACTGCAAATTTTATTGAAGAATGCATTTTGTCGACATTCCATGTTTTAGCTGTTTGAGCAAGTGAAACACTAATTAAACTAAGTGCTATAAGCAAAAGAGAAAATACTTTTTTCATGATTTTTTTCTTTAAATGATGAATTTCAAAATTATATACTTTTATTCCCTTACTGTAAATTCCTCCTTGACAGCAATTACTTATTTACATGAAAATAGTCACCCATACTTAACCAATTCAAAAAATAGCCACTTATCCGCAAGTAATAATAACGTTTCATGTTGTTTTGGTTTTTGTAAAATGAAATGGCTGGATGTGCTAGATATTAGATACTTGATACTAGATAAGATGGATAGGCTGGAAAAGCAGGAAAACCTTTTGAACTCATTGAACCTTTGAAACCTTTTGAACCGGTTACTAAAATTTAATTTGCATCCATTCCCATTTCCAATTACTTTTGCACGCCACAGTTTTAGGCACTTTCTAATTATGCCAAAGAATAATTCCATCCAATCAGTATTAATTATCGGTAGCGGTCCCATTATTATCGGACAAGCCTGCGAATTTGATTACAGCGGTACACAAGCTGCCAGAAGTCTTCGTGAAGAAGGCGTGAAAGTTATTTTGATAAACAGCAACCCTGCAACAATCATGACCGACCCGATGATGGCCGATCGTGTGTATTTGCTGCCGTTGACTGTTGAAAGTATCGAGCAAATCCTTGAAGAAAATCAAATAGATGCAGTGTTGCCAACAATGGGTGGACAAACAGCCTTGAATCTTTGTAAAGATGCTGACGAACTGGGTATTTGGGAAAAATACAATGTGAAATTAATTGGGGTAGATATTAAAGCTATCGACAAAGCCGAAGACAGAGAGAAATTCAGACAATGGATGATTCAAATGAATATTCCTGTTTGTCCAGCTAGAATTGCCAACTCATTTTTAGAAGGAAAAGAATTTGCACAGGAAATCGGTTT
>CALPIT020000219.1 GCA_943323705.2 Streptomyces griseus | reverse complement strand
GCCATAATTACACTACTTACAAACATGTTGATGTATTCAGCAAATAAAAAGAAACCCAATTTCATAGAAGAATACTCTGTATGATAACCACCAATCAATTCGTTTTCTGCTTCTGGTAAATCAAATGGTGTTCTATTACATTCTGCAAAAGCACAAATTAAAAATATTAAAAAGCCTAAAGGTTGTTTCACAATATTCCAGTATCCTGCTTGCTGTTGAACAACCATTTCCTTTAGGCTAAGCGTTCCAGTTACCATCAACAACGCAATAATGGAAATACCCATGGCCAATTCATAACTGATGATTTGAGATGCGGCTCTTAATCCTCCCATTAAAGAGAATTTATTGTTACTGGCCCAAGAGCCAATCATGATGCCGTAAACGCCCAAACTCACTACGCCAAAAACATATAGTACACCTACATTCACATCTGTGATTTGTAAAGTAATATCTCTTCCAAACAATTGAATTTTATCACCCCAAGGAATGATGGCGCTCGTCATCATGGCCGTCAACATTGCTAATGCCGGACCGAGTATAAATAAAAACTTGTTTGAAAAATTTGGAATGATTTCTTCTTTGAAAAACAATTTCAAACCATCGGCTAAAGGTTGTAGTAATCCAAAAGGGCCAGCTCTATTAGGACCACGACGGTCTTGTAAGATAGCAGCTACTTTTCTTTCTGCAAATGTGGTATACATGGCAATCACCAAAGAAGCGGAAATAACCACTACTATTAGTATTAATTTTTCAATTACCAAACCAAGATCAATCGCTAATAACATTATCAATTATTTTTTAAAATCATCAGAGTGAGCAGGACCATTGATATCACTCAGATGAATATTTGGATTATTTACGCCACTCACACTATGAATATCCATCAATAATTTAGGTTCTACACCTTTCATTACTTTTTTAACTGTTTCACTTGGAGTAACCAGTGTTTTGTATTTGTTCGCTCCAATCACAGAATGACGACTAATCGCTGTTACGCCTTCAATTGTCCAACTTTCTGTTTTCTTGGTTTCAAATCTGCAAGTGTTGCAAATCCAACCAGGCTTACCATCATAGCTTTGTACTTCACCCCATTCATCTTTGCGTGCAGTTACTCTGAACACTTCATCACCCCTCAACCATAAAGTCGCTTTGCCGCAACATCCAGGAGTTGTACAATTTCTATGAGCATCTACAGGCTTTGTAAACCAAACTCTGTTTTTGAAACGGAAAGTTTTATCAGTCAATGCGCCTACAGGACAAACATCAATCATGTTGCCTGAAAAATCATTATCAATTGCTTTGGAAATATAAGTTGAAATCGCAGCGTGATCACCTCTGTCAACGATACCGTGTACACGCTTATTGGTTATCTGGTCTGCCACATAAGTACAACGATAACAAAGAATACATCTTGTCATGTGTAATTGAATGTATGGACCAATATCTTCTTTCTTGAAAGTACGACGAGCAAATTGGTAACGAGTTCCTTCTTTACCATGATCATAACCTAAATCTTGTAAATGACATTCTCCTGCTTGATCACAAATCGGACAATCCAATGGGTGGTTTAGCAATAAGAATTCAACAACACCTGCTCTAGCATCAGGCACTTTTTCGCTGGTCATGTTTTTGACAACCATGCCATCCATTACAGTTGTTCTGCAACTGGCCACCAACTTTGGCATTGGTCTTGGATCTGCTGTAGAACCGGCTGCTACTTCAACCAAACAGGTGCGGCATTTACCGCCACTACCTTCGAGTTTGCTGTAATAACACATCGCAGGCGGGGTTACATCACCTCCTATTTGCCTTGCGGCATTTAAGATAGTTGTACCCGGCGCAACATCAATGGTGATGTTGTCGATGGTTACTTTGATTTTGTTTGTTTCAACTTCCATTGAATTGATTTCTTATGTTTCACGTGTAGCCCGCAAGAGGATATCACGCTATTTTTTTGTTTCGCGCAAAGCTCGAAAGGGAGCAAAGACGCTATTTGTTGTTTCACGCAAAGCTCGCAAGGGGGCTAAGACGCTATTTGTTTTTTTGTTTCGCGCAAAGCTCGAAAGGGAGCAAAGACGCTATTTTTTGTTTCACGCAAAGCTCGCAAGGGGGCTAAGACGCTATTTGTTTTTTGTTTCGCGCAAAGCTCGAAAGGGAGCAATGACGCTATTTGTTGTTTCACGCAAAGCTCGCAAGGGGGCTAAGACGCTATTTGTTTTTTGTTTCGCGCAAAGCTCGAAAGGGAGCAATGACGCTATTTGTTTATTTTTTTGCGTATTGATAGTAAAAGACAATGACGCTATAGTTTATTCACAATTCTGTGAATACCTTCTTTCATCAGAGACACATTGAAATTGACAAGCATTGCCAATTTCAAATCCGTCAATTTTAAATAAGTCAATACTTGTTTGTGATGGACTGGAAGTAAAGTCTCTACTGACTTCAATTCAAGTATCACTTTATTTTCAATGATCACATCAGCTCTGAAACCAACATCCATTTTAATTTCTTCATGAACCAACTGAATTTCTTCCTGACGAGTAAAATGTATGTTCAACTTATTCAGCTCATAACAAAGAATTTCTTCATAAACACTCTCAAACAAACCCGGGCCATACTTTCTATGTATCGAAAGACACAAGTCGTAAACTATTTTTGAAATCTCATTCTCACTCATTCTTATTTATGTTTCAAATCAAAATACATCTTTGCGCCCTTGCAACTTTGCGCCCTTTGCGTGAAACTAAAATCGAAAAACACAAGTAGTAAACTATTTTTGAAATCTCATTCTCACTAATTTTTATTTATGCTTCAAATCAAAATACAACTTTGCGCCCTTGCTCCTTTGCGATCCTTGCGTGAAACTACACAGGAACATGTATCGGATCCGCATAATGCCTCAAACCATAATTCTCCGTCAAACATTTCTCCGGATTGTTTACATGCCATTCAAACTCGTCGCGGAAATGTCTGATGGCTGCAGCAACAGGCCATGCTGCTGCATCTCCCAAAGGACAAATGGTATTCCCTTCGATTTTTCTTTGAATATCCAACAACAAATCAATATCGCTCATTTTTCCTTTTCCTTTCTCTAAGCTCAATAAAATTTTCTCCATCCAGCCTGTGCCCTCACGACAAGGACTACACTGTCCACAACTTTCATGACGATAAAATCTTGCCAATGTGTAAGTATGACGAACAATACATTGATCTTCATCTAACACGATAAATCCACCAGAACCCATCATACTTCCTGTTGCAAAACCACCATCGCTCAAGCTTTCGTAGTTCATCAAACGCTTTTCGCCTTTAGCAGTTGTCAATAATAAATTAGCCGGAAGAATTGGAACTGAAGATCCACCTGGTATGCAAGCTTTTAATTTTTTCCCATTTGGAATACCACCACAAAATTCATCACTGTAAATAAATTCTTCTACAGAGATGGTCATATCTATTTCGTAAATTCCTGGTTTGTTGATATTACCGCACGCAGAAATCAATTTAGTTCCGGTAGAACGGCCAACACCAATTTTTGCATACTCATCGCCACCTTCGTTGATGATTGGAACAACTGCAGCCAATGTTTCTACATTATTTACCACAGTTGGGCAACCCCATAAACCTTTAACCGCCGGGAATGGAGGTTTGATTCTTGGATTGCCTCTTTTACCTTCTAATGATTCTAGCAAAGCAGTTTCCTCACCGCAGATATAAGCGCCGGCTCCACGTTGAACATACATTTCACAATCAAAGCCTGAACCTTGAATGTTTTTTCCTAACCAACCGTTTTGTTTGGCTTCTGCAATGGCTTGTTCCAAAATATCAGTAACCCAATCGTATTCACCTCTGATATAAATATAGCTGGTGTTGCTACCTAACGCATAAGAGGCAACAATCATTCCTTCAATCAAAATATGAGGAATGAATTCCATTAAATATCTGTCTTTAAATGTACCCGGTTCGCTTTCATCAGCATTACAAACCAAATAACGAGGAACGCCATCTGGTTTTGCCAAAAAGCTCCATTTCATTCCGGTAGGAAAACCAGCTCCACCACGACCCCTCAAGCCACTTTTCTTTACCTCTTCAACGATGTCGGCAGGTTGCATTTTCAAAGCCTTTTCAACACTGCGGTATCCGCCTTCACGACGATACACATCATAATGTCTGATGCCTTCTACATGCGCTTTTTCCAGTAATAATTTTCTTCCCATTGTAATTAATTAGCTTTTGCTCTGCACTCTTCTATAATTGCGTCAACTTTTTCTTTGGTTAAATGTTCGCGGTATGTTTTACCATATTGCATCATTGGCGCATATCCACAAGCTCCAAGACATTCAACGCCACGAACTTCGAAAAGCCCGTCAGCGGTTGGTTCGCCAACTTTTACACCTAATTTGTTACACGTATAATCCATCAAATTTTCTACG
>CALPIT020000218.1 GCA_943323705.2 Streptomyces griseus | reverse complement strand
TATCAACGAGATTGGTGTAAAAACACAAAACGAGGTAGTGAAAGAAGAAAAACGCATGCGTGTTGACAACCAGCCTTATGGAAACTTCTTAAATGAAGTGATGAAAAGATTGTTCACCAAGCACCCTTACACTTGGGTACCTATAGGAAGCATGGATCATTTGGATGCAGCCACACTAGAGGAATTCATTGCATTTAATAAGAAATTTTACACACCTGGAAATGCCGCTTTAGTTATTGCTGGAGATATTGACATCGCTAAAACTAAGTTACTGGTTGAATCATATTTTGGAGCAGTACCAGCTGGTGCGCCAGTGGAAAAAGTAAATATCCAGGAAGATCCAATTACCAAAGAAACAGTTGATACCGCTTATGATACCAATATTCAGATTCCGGCAGTAATGACGGCATACAGAACTCCGGGCATGACGAGCAAAGAATCTACTGCATTAGAAATGGCTTCAAGTGTATTGAGCACCGGCGCCAGCAGCAGAATGTACAAGAAAATGGTAGATGATAAAAAGAATGCATTACAAGTTGGTTGTTTCAATTATGCTTTAGAAGATTATGGCGCATATATAACTTATGCATTACCAAACAACAACGCCCCACTCGACACTTTGCTGAAAGACATGGATGATGAAATCGTAAACCTTCAGAATACATTGATTTCAGAAACTGAGTTTACCAAAATCAGAAACCAGTTTGAAAACGATTATATTGGCGCCAATGCCAAAATGTTGGGTGTAGCTGAAAATCTTGCTGATGGCTATATTTTCCACAATAAAAATACCAACTACATCAACGAAAAACTCGATGAGGTAAGAAAAGTAACAAGAGAAGACATTCAAACTGTTGCTAAAAAATACCTGAACAGAAACCAAAGAGTAGTTGTGTACTATTTACCAAAAACAAAATAATAACCATCTTATTTTCAGTATAAAAATTATTTCAAAATGAAAAGAATCATATTCATGCTTTCAGGATTGCTGTTAACCGCAACCCTTTTTGCACAAAATACAGTTGATAGAAGTAAAGCACCAAAACCAGGTCCTGCTCCAACAATAACAATAAAAGACCCTGTTATTTATAATTTGCCAAATGGCATGACCATTATCGTTGTTGAGAATCATAAATTACCAAGAGTTACTGCTACGTTGAGTATTGATAAAGGTCCAATTTTAGAAGGCAGCAAAGCAGGTGTAAACGAAATCATGGGCCAAATGCTTGGAGAAGGAACTACCAAAACGCCAAAAGATAAATTTGATGAAACCATTGATCAGATGGGCGCGAATGTAGGATTATTTTCAGGAGGCGGTTCAACATCAGCGTTGACCCGTTATTTTGAAAAAGCTTTCATGATGATGGCAGAAGCCATTCAAAATCCGGCTTTCCCAGAAGCATCATTTGAGAAAATCAAATCACAAAAATTAACCGGTTTGAAATCCAATGAAAAAAGCGCCTCTGCAATTTCAGCAAGAGTAGTTAACGCTTTATCCTATGGAAAAACTTCAGCAATGGGAGAATTTGAAACAGAACAATCAATTAAAGCTTTGACACTTGATGATATTAAAGCCGCTTATAAAGAAGGTATGACCCCTTCTCGCAGCTATCTTACATTTGTTGGAGACATCACTCCTGAAGCGGCAAAAGCATTGGCTATTAAAGCACTTGGAAACTGGAAAGGCAAAAAATTAAATTTACCAGCCATTCCAAACGTAAGCAATCCTTCAACTACAGAAATCAATTTTGTGGATTTACCTACAGCTGTACAAGGCGAAATCAGTGTAACCAACCTCATTAACAACCCAATGAGCAATCCTGATTACCACACACTAAAAGTGGCCAATCAAATTTTAGGTGGTGGTGCTGAAAGTAAGTTATTTATGAACCTAAGAGAAAAACACGGATTCACTTACGGTAGTTATTCAAAAGTTGGGAGTGGTAGATTTCAGGCGATGTTCTCTGGTGGTGCGCAGGTAAGAAGCGAAAAAGCGGATAGCGCAGTTGCAGAGATAATTTCCGAAATCAAAAATATGCAAGAAGGAAACATCACTGAAGAAGAATTAAATAATGCAAAAGCCAAATACAATGGCAGCTTTGCTTTGGGAATGGAAGATCCGGAAAGAACAGCTTCTTATGCAAGTGATATCCTTATCAACAATCTTCCTAAAGATTATTACAGAACTTTTCTGCAAAAAATCAATGCGGTAACGGTTGCTGATGTACAACGCGCCTCTAAAAAATACTTCAGTAAAGACAACAGCAGAATCGTAATTGTAGGCAACGCTTCTAAAATCGTTCCCAACCTTACTAGATTGGGCTACCCTGTTAAACAATTTGATAAATATGCAAATCCTATTGTAGAAAAACCAAAAGAAGTAAACATCAAAGAAACAGCGAAAACAACAGAATCTGTTTCTGCAGCAATCATCATCGACAGTTATTTGAAAGCCATTGGAGGAAAAGATGAAATCAAAAAGCTAATGAGCATGAAATCAACTTTTACTTCAAAATTGATGGGTCAGGAATTCTCCGGAACGGATAGCAGAATGGCCCCTAACAAAAGAAGTCTTCAACTGATGATGGGAAGCATGGCTGTTATGCAACAGGTTTTTGATGGCACAGTTGGTTATCAGGCACAAATGGGTCAGAAAAAAGAAATGGACGAAAAAGAAATCAAGGAAAATCAAGATGACAAAGGCTTGATTCCGCAATTGTTCTATATTTCAAATGAATACCAACTTTCTTATTTGGGCACAGGAAAAGCAGGTGAAGAAGATTGTTATAAACTTAAAGTAACCAAACCAAGTGGAAAAGTTACTGTTGAGTATTATGGTATTAAAACTGGATTGCTTTTGAAAGAAGAAAGCACAGTTGATGCTGAAGGTAACGAAATGACGATATCAGTAGACTATTCAGATTACCGTAAAGCAGGCAATCTGATGTTCCCTTACTCAGTTATTCAAACCGTTGGCGAACAGGAATTCCCGATGATTATGAGTGAGATCAAAATTAATGAAGGTGTTACAGAATCAGACTTCAAATAAGATTTTCAATTTATTTTAGCAAAAGAGACCGTCGAAAGATGGTCTCTTTTTATTTTATTAATCAATAAAATCAAGTTGAAGAAAGTTAAGTGGGACTGAAGAAATATTAGGCAAAATATTTGGCTGTTTGAGTTGAGATGACGTAATATTACGATATTGCAATATTGCAATATCGTAATATCGCTTTATTGAAAGATTTTCCTTCCCCCTAACTATATTTATTAATTATTTTATTGTAACCAAAAAAATCTCGAATGGGGTTTCGTCCAAGGCTTGCAATGGCATGCAATAGCGGAAAAGATGATTTCACAAATCAAATCCACCTTCTGCGGGCAAGTTTATTGCCACGAATTCACGAATTGTTTTTACCAAGAAGAATAGAGTATGAGAAGTTCAGCAGAGATAGTCGATATTTTTCATTGCTCCCCTATCTATTGGAGAGGGGTCGGGGGAGGCTTGGCTTTCCCCCTTGGGGGGATAGAGGGGGCTTCCATATTTTTAATTTCTTATTATTTATTTCATCCGCAATAAGTAACCCTAATTTGAACTAAGAACACCTTATTCCGGAATTTCTAATACACAAAACTGTTGTTCAATAGACTTTGAATGCAGGTAAATATTTTCAATGAAATTTTCGCCATAAGTTGCGTAGAAAGCTAACATATTCTCCACCCTTTCCTGTAATACACCACCCGGGAATAGGGTATTTTTTATCTTTTCAATTTTATGAACAGCATATTCAACCTTTCTTCTTTCTGCCCTCATTTGCTTTTTTTCCAGTTCTTCAAGTAATGAAATGGCTTTTGTTTTTAATGCGGAGGCATGTTCTGCAAGCGTAATATCTGTAGTTCCAACAACTTGTGCGATTTGGTCGTACAAAGCCAACATTTTCGTTTTTTCATCTTCCAGTAGCAACTGATGTGATGTAAGCTTGCTTATGTATTTATTGGAAATATCGAGCGCAGACATAAAGAAATCCTCTGGCTGCAATGATAATTTATGTATTTCGGAGCTTGTTTTCGCATCAATCAACATGAAAGAATTTCTAACTACCAACACAGGATAATGAACGGAAGCCGCCTCAAATATCTTTTTTAATTCCAACCAATAAGCCAGTTCTCCCCCGCCACCGATGAAAGCTACATTTGGTAATAACAATTCCTGAACCAAAGGTCTTAAGATTACATTGGGACTAAACCGCTCTGGAAATTGATCCAGCTGATTTAATAATTCTTGATGGGTAAAGCTGAGGTTTGTATTGGCAACCGAAAATCCTGTTCCCTTTTTTTCAATCCTTTCTCTGCTGTTTTCTTGTAAATAAAACAAGTTGATGTCTCGTCCTTTGGTTTGAATTTTGTATTCCCCAGGAAAGTCCTTTAAGGTTTCAGCCAATATTTTTGATGAG
>CALPIT020000217.1 GCA_943323705.2 Streptomyces griseus | reverse complement strand
TGTAATTGGCTTCAGTTTTATTGTCTGATTTCTCACAAAGTAAAAAACGATCAGGATCAACTGTAACCCACTCTGGTTCTGTTTCTGAAATAAAATAAAAACTATCAGCAGCATTCTTTAATGTCACATTATACTTTGTTTTGTTTCCGTTTGTATAGATATCAATAGAGGTTGGAATATTAAATATTTTCCCGCTTTTTTGAGTTTGATTAACAAGAACCGAAGCAATTTTAGAAGCAGGGTCATAGCTATAATTGATTTTGAATTTCGGGTGTCCGTTACCGTAATACCATTGATTCCAGAACCAATTCAAGTCTCTTCCAGTAGTTTCTTCAAATGCCAAACGTAATTGAGATGCTTCAGCAGATTTGAATTTATTGGTAGTAAGATAGTTGTTCAAAGATTTAAAGAAAGCATCATCTCCAACTGTATTTCTTAACATGTGAAGAATTCTACCGCCTTTGTTATAACTCACGCCATCAAACATATCTTCTCTACTATTGTAATGAAATCTTACCAAATCTTTTTTCTCTCCTCCTGACATAATGTAGCCTTGCATATCTTCAAAATTATGAGCATCTGCATAGTCTTTGCCATGTTTATATTCATCCCATAGGTACTCGCTGTAATTGGCAAAACTTTCATTTACTGTAAGATTACTCCAGCTTTCGCAGGTTACTAAATCGCCAAACCACTGGTGAAATAATTCATGAGCGATTGTTTCTTCCCAACTATTGCCATCAGATAATTCTCTTGCATTTTGATATGCGCTTTCTTGATGTAAAGTTGCTGTGGTGTTTTCCATAGCACCACTTACATAGTCTCTTCCAACCATCTGCGAATATTTTTGCCAAGGAAATTCAACGCCTAATTTGTTAGAGAAGAATCCCATCATCTCAGGCGTGGCACCAAAAATGCCTTTTGCAAACGGTTGGTATTTCTTCTCTACATAATAATTAACTTCTTTCCCTTTGTATGAATCTTTTACAATGGCGAAATCTCCTACACCCATAAAAAATAAGTAAGGTGCATGGGGTAAATCCATTTTCCAGTTATCAGTTCTGGTGCCATCCGCATTTTTTTTCTGGCTAATCATCAGCCCATTGCTCAACGTCACATATTTATCAGGAACTGTCATTGAAATTTCATCTGTTGATTTCTGGTTAGGCTTGTCGATTGTAACCATCCAAGCACTGTTGGATTCGGTCTCACCTTGAGTCCATATTTGTGTAGGTTTGTTCTTGTCTTCACCTTTTGGATTAATGAAGTACAAACCTTTAGCATCAGTAATGGCGGCACTTCCTTCTACTTTCAATTCATTAGGCTTGCTGATGTAATCGAAATAAAGCGTGTATTTTTCGATATTGGTATAAGGTTTATTAAGCTTCACACGTAAAACCATGCCATCGTATTTGTATGTCAACGGTGTTTTAGTCGTGCCTTCAATTAGCGCAACTTCCTTTATCTCCATTCCTTTTGCATCCAAAGTAGCTGAATCAGTAGGATAAAATGTAGGTTTTAAAGTAAGCCATTCCTTACCATACATATATGACTTGTCGAAATCAAATTTTACATCAAGTTTTGTGTGAATGATGCTGTTGATCTTGGTTTCAGTGGCTCTGTAAATTTTTTTCCAGCTGGTGTCTTGAGGTTCTTCCATAAACTGGGCTTTCAAAAAAAACGGACTTACCGCTAATAGTAGTAGAGAAAATATTTTCTTCATAATTTAGTTTTAGGCGCCAAAAGTAGTCTCTGTTTTTTGAAAAATTTCATGTTTGCATTATTATTTAACAATATTCTTGCATGTCATCAACGGTGATGTACAATAAACTTGATATTTTCTACCTGTAAATTTTATAAAAGACAATCAGCTATATTAATTAGCTTTGGGAAAATTTCGAAAAAGCTTGACAAAGACATTTTCAATTATTGTTTTTCTTATGCTGACAGCATTGGCACTCAAGTCTCAGCAAACTCATTTTATCTATATTCAATCGGAAGATAAACAACCTTTCTATCTTAGGCTTAAAGAAAAAATTATCAGCTCTTCAGAATCGGGTTACTTAATTGCACCAAAATTAGAACAAGGTCAACTCAATTTTACACTAGGGTTTCCTAAAAATGCCTGGCCATCATCATCTTATAGTTTAGAAATAGAAAACAAAGACCTCGGATTTCAACTGAAAAAAGTGGATTCGCTTACATGGGCTTTATATAATATCCAAACTTCAGACTTGCTTTCACCGATTGAAGTCAATAAGGTATCCAATCAAATAATTGAGACCAGTACAGACGAATTCACCAATATCCTTGCAGAAGTTAGTAATACGCCATCTGTGAAGCAAAAGAAAATAAATTCGGAAAACAATTTGGCTACATCAGAGCAAATTATTGATTCAAATTCAATTGCAAAAGAAAATTCGGGTTTGATCTTAAAAAATGTAACGAATGATAAAGACTCTGCAGTGATTGTTGGTGTTCGTGTTCCAGTCGAAACGAAATCGGTTGTAATTAAAGAAAAGAAAGAGAGAAAGTCGAAAATAAAATCAGATCCCAGTAATATAAAGCAAGATTTTTCATACTTGGATAGTACAGGAAGATCCTTAACATATACGATAAAAGACGGCGATAAAGAAGATCATGTAGTTGTATTCATCTCATATGAGAAGCCCTTGGTTTTCCCTAAAGAAGAGCCAGATAGCATGATTCTAGTTGAAGTGGAGCAAATAATCACTCCCGATGCTATTCAGGCAGAAGTAAAACAAGTAATTAGATGCTCAGCGAATGCGGAAGAGAAAGATTTTTTAAAACTCAGAAGAAAGATGACACAGGAGGATAATGAAGAGAAAATGATAGATGTCGCGGAGAAGTCTTTCAAAGACAAATGCTATAGTACTGACCAGGTAAGATATTTAGCAGTTTTGTTTATTAATGAAGAAAACAGGCTGGCATTTATAAAAATGAGTGTGAGTTATGTTAGCGACCTCGCACTATTTAGCACTTTACAGCAGCTTTTCAACACAGAAAAGAACATCAATAGTTTTAAGGAAATCACTTACTGATATTTCAAAACATATGTCAAGATTTTTCATCGAAGTTTCATATAAAGGAACGCGCTACTCCGGATTTCAGGTACAACAGAATGCAATAACAGTTCAGTCTGAGTTAGAAAAAGCACTTGGCACATATTTCAGAGAAGACATCCAGCTTACAGGTTCTTCAAGAACAGATGCTGGAGTTCATGCCAAACAAAATTTTTTTCATTTTGACATAGATAAAGAAGAAGAATTAGTATGTAGGTCTGCTTATCATATCAATTCAATATTACCAAATGATATTGCAGTCAATTCGATTATAAAGGTTAAGGATGATGCACATTGCAGGTTTGATGCAGTTTCCAGAGCTTATCAGTATACATTGTACAATAAGAGAGATCCGTTTCTTACAGAGGTTGCTTATTATTATCCGTATAAGATAGATATGGAACAATTGAATATTGCTGCGACTATTATTAAGGAAACAGTTGATTTTCAAACGTTTTGCAAAAGGAATGTACAAGTGCATCATTACAGGTGTGATATTGAGGAAAGTTTTTGGGAACAGCGAGATCATCAGATTTTTTACAATGTAAAAGGCAATCGTTTTCTGCGAGGAATGGTTAGGGGATTGGTAGGAACCATGCTAAAAGTGGGTACGGGTAAAATAAATATCGAAACGTTTATAGAAATAATAAATTCCAAAGACGTTCAAAAAGCAGATTTTTCTATGCCAGGACATGGGTTAACTTTAATGAAAGTCAGCTACTAACCGTTAGTATTGTTTTTTTTCAAAAAATAATATCCTTTGAAACCCTTGATTTTATTGAGTTTTTTATAATTTGCCAAAAATAAATTGGAATAAGTTTCAAAAATATTTTGCCAAGGAATAATATGCTCCTATATTTGCATCCCGCTTCGAAAAAAGGGGAATAGTTCTAAGAAAAAAGTGAAAAGGTTTTAAAAATATTTTTAAGAAAATTAAAAATAAATTTGGTTGGTAATTACCCAGCATTTACCTTTGCACTCCCAATCAAAAAAAGGGCACTTCTTCAAAGGAAAAAGTGAAAAGAAAAAAGAGAATAATTTAAAAGATTATACCGCAAAAAGAGATCGTCTTAGGATAGAAATCTGAGTAGCAAAAGTTCTTTGAAAGTTTGGAAACAGCAGCAATCTTACAGCGATGTAAGAAATTTTTTTAGAAAAAGGTAATGTTAGCGCAAATATTAATTTTAGAATTTGACGTTAATTTCCAATGAAATTAAACAGTCAGTTCAAACAACTCATTTACAATGGAGAGTTTGATCCTGGCTCAGGATGAACGCTAGCGGCAGGCTTAATACATGCAAGTCGAGGGGCAGCGCGGGTAGCAATACCTGGCGGCGACCGGCAAACGGGTGCGGAACACGTACGCAACCTTCCCAAAACTGGGG
>CALPIT020000216.1 GCA_943323705.2 Streptomyces griseus | reverse complement strand
ATTGGCTGATGTTCAAACATATTATAACAACTACATGACATCACAAGGAGCAAAAATTGTAATTGTTGGAAATGTTACGGAAGCAGAAATTTTACCTAAACTTTCTTTCCTGAATAAATTGCCCAATAAAAAAATTGAATTGCCAAAACCTGTTGCCAATGCTACTTCAAACAAAACAACTATTTATTTAGTGGATGTTCCTAAAGCAGCACAAACTGAATTTCGTGTAGGCAAGGTAGTTAGTATGCCTTATGATTTGGTGGGAGAATATTACAAATGTGATTTGATGAACTATGTATTGGGTGCAAATTTCAACAGTAGATTGAATTTAAATTTGAGAGAAGATAAAGGCTGGACCTATGGCGCCAGAGCTAGTTTCAGCGGCAACAAATACAGCGTAGAATATACATTCAGTTCAGGTATCAGAGCAGATGCTACGGATAGTGCGCTTACTGAAGTGATGAAAGAAATCAACAATTATGCAGCTAATGGTATTACTTCAGATGAAATCAATTTTATGAAGAGCGCTATCGGACAACGTGATGCCTTGCAATATGAAACCCCTGGACAAAAATCAGGATTTGTTGCCCGATTGCTTGAATACAATTTAGAAGGTGATTATGTTGCTACTCAAAACAAGATACTCACGATGATGAGTAAAGCAGAGATTGACGAGTTGGCAAAAAAATGGTTACAAACCGATAAGATGAATATTTTGCTTGTGGGTGATAAAGCCAAAATTTTACCAGGTCTTGAAAAATTCGGTTATGAGATCATTGAGCTGGATAACGATGGCAACAGAAAGTAATTATTTCACTGCAGTGATTTCATCATAAACAGCGTCCCATAATTCAATTCTTTTTTTCAAAGCATTGACGGTAATGGTTGTGGCTTCACTCCAGTATTGTTCGTCGGTGCAACAAAGATTGGAAGTCATTTCCAATGCGAGATGGCTGTGATGGCCGCCATCTACTTCAATATGTCTTTCGAGATAATACTTGAAAATGGAAATGCTGTCGGGGAATTTTTTATCGATGTCATTGATGATGGAATGGAACATACCCGGAATCAAATCTTCTCTTCCGAATGTAAATGCCGCTGCTTGTAAATGTGCTTTGCCTGAATTGATAATTTCGAAAGTATATTCAACAAATTTTTGAGCAGCAATAGGAACATTTGCTTTTTCAAACGACAATTGAAAATCTTTGGTTTGTTGTAACGTTTTTGCAAACAAATCAATGCATGAATAATCAGCATCAGATTGTTTCATGGCTTCGAGGTAAATTTCAAAATGACTTTTTCTGATACCCAAATGATCAACATCTGATTCTTCGCCTACAACAATTTCATTGATTAAAAATCTTGTGTCTGCCGAACCTACCGGAAACCAGGGAACTGATGTGCAGGTTAAATTGTTTTGCAACGCTTTTAATAACGACATAAAATCCCATACAGCGAATACGTGATACTTCATGAAGACATTCAAATCGTCAAGTGTATTGATAACTGAATACACTTTATGATTGATTATCTCCTGACGTAGCGGTTCAATTTCCTGATTTATTTTATCAATATGAGGATTCATGCGTTTTTAAAATTTGACGCGCAAGATAATTACAGATTTCTCAATAATTAAATTTGTTGAAAGTAATTATTAAGTGAACTAATAAAGCTTGAACGATTGTTGATTTATTTTACCAATAAAAATAAGCTTGAAGAAAGATAAGTGGTACTGAAGAAATATTAGTGAAAATATTTGGCTGTTCGAGTTGAGATGACGTAATATTGCGATATTGCAATATCGCAATATGAAAACACCCATTACATTTTTACAAAAAAAAATCCCGGCTACCTGAGGCAACCGGGACTTTATTAAAACTTGTCAACTTATCTAGGGCAATGCAATTAAGCTTCCTTATCTAATAATGGTAACATTTCCTTTTACAGTTAATTTCTTTCCATTAATCAGTGTAAAATTCAAGATGTAATAATAAGTTCCGTCCGGAAGAGGTTTTCCCTTGTAGTTACCATTCCAATTATTTTGATAATTATTGGATTCGTAAACTTTAGTACCATATCTATTGAATACATATGCATTCACATTAGATGTACAATTGTTATTTGTCACCAACCAATATTCATTGATTCCATCTCCATTTGGTGAAAAGGCATTCAACGGTTTAATGCAATAAGGCACAACGGTTACCAATACACTATCTGTGTTGGTGCATCCTGCAGCAGTCGTAATTGTCAAATAGTATTGTGTAGTAGTTACTGGTGAAGCGATTGGATTAGAAACGGTCGCTGAATTCAAACTAGATGCAGGCGACCAAAGATAAGTTCCTGATGTTCCTGATCCTTGTAATTGAGTAGAATAACCTTCTAACACGCTGGAAGCAGCGCCTGCATCTACTGTAACAGATTGTGATATCGAAACGGTAAAGGTTCTTGTAGAAGTACAACCGCCCAAGCTTCCTGTAACCGTATAAGTAGTAGTAACTGTTGGTGAAAGTACAGGATTAGCAATATCAGGATTGCTTACGCCTATTGTTGGAGACCAAGTATAACTGGTAGCGTTACCCGAAATATTAGGAACGAAAGAGGCTCCGTTGCAAATGGTCGTATCAAGTCGAGGACTTATAGTTGGTGCATCCACAGTTACCGTAAATGTTCTTGAAAGATTGCAAGAACCCAATGAAGCTGTTACTGTATATGTAGTGGTGGTGGTAGGAGAAAGTGTGGGATTGCCAATATTAGGATTGCTGACTCCTGTTGTTGGGCTCCAACTATACGTTGTTGCATTGCTTATTGTATTGGCAGAAAATGATGCACCGCGACAAATAGTGGTGTCGATATGAGCTGTTACAGTTAGATTGTTATCCAGAGTAATGCCCACATTATAAGTAGAGGTGCAAGCGTTAGCATCTGTAATAGTTGCCACATAATTTCCTTGAGGTAAATTACTTGCAGTGACCCCTGATTGTACAGGAGTTGTATTCCAAGAAACTGTATAAGGTTGTGCTGATCCTGAGATTGTCAATGTTGCACTTCCATTCGCAGCACATGTAGCATTGTCAATAACTGAAATAACGCTTATATTATTCGTTTTACCTGAAACAGCAAAGAAAATCGCATTTGGGAACGGTGCATTTGTTCCTGCAGTAGTAACATTAGAAATATTTATTTTCTGGAGTGTTTTTTGAGCGTCTGCACAACTTAAAGAAACTTCCAGATAAAACATCTTGGGGTTGCTGGGATAGGCACTTGCGCTAGTAGCAGGTGTTGCTCTTACACATCTTCCAAATCCCGATAAAACGGTATTCGCTGAGGTATTAAACCAATCATTGATAGTGGCATTGTTCAATGCATTGGTGCTGCTTCCATCTGTAAAAAACAATTTAATGTTTACCAATGAAGAGCCCTCTGTAGACAAACACAATAAACGAATTTTGCTAAAGCTTGCAGGGGTGTTGATGGTTAAATCACCATTTTGATTACGCGGAACGATCAATGCGTTATTACTTGTATAACTTGCCATTTGGTAACTTCCTGTTGCATCTGTAATGACTCCATTGTCAGGAAGGCCACCTCCTCCAAATGCATTTGCACTGGCAAATCCAAGTGTATACATCACATTATTGGAAGCGGGAACACCATCCATAGCTACTGTAGTAGTTGTCAGTGTACTATTTCCAGATTCTGCAACAACATCATGATTATAACCACCTAAAGAAACCGGAAGAAATTGTGCCGTTGAAGTCAATGAAACGAATACACAATATATCGTCAGTAATAAAACTGAATGTTTGATTTTCATAAACAAGAAATTTGATAAGTTTTGGCTTTACGAATCTAAATGTAAGAAATAAATCATTAATTAATTTTTTCCCACCGTTGAAACGGTGGGCGATGTTGAAATGGTGGGCTAACAAACATCTATACTTATTGAACCTTTTGAACATCTGAAACCTTTTAAACCTTTCATCTCACCTGACACAATTCATCCCATCTTGTCGTAAATCTATTACTTCTCATTTCTTGTCGCATCTTCCAGTTTCGTTTTGTGCCTGAAGAAGCGAATTTCAAAATATCGTTATTCATGCTGAAATTAATATTGTCGATTACGCTCATCAGTTTTTTTGCATTGGCACTTTCGGGCGGTTCAAACAAACTGAACTGAATCATGTCCGAAGGAACGATATTACCCAATACAATTCCGGCTTTGATATACTTGCTGCCTTTGTTATACAGCGCATCTACCAGCGGCATCACTTGTGCAATCAATACATTGGTTAAGCAAGTGGCGGCGGGTAAAAGAATATAAGTGGACCGATAAGAAGGTTCGTAATGACCATAATTGCGGTTATCGCTGTTCACCACAAATACGCTAATGGAGCCGGCTGCACTGTTTTGTCGACGGAGTTTTTCTGCTGCGCGCGCGATATAGGTAGCAACAGCTTCTTTCAATTCGTTCAGTTCAT
>CALPIT020000215.1 GCA_943323705.2 Streptomyces griseus | reverse complement strand
GATGAGGCAAGAAACGTTGATCAATAACTTGTATTTTTTTGTTATCTGATTCACTCATCCAAATAGTTCTGTATGATTTTCCATTTACTTTCATTCATGCATGTTATGGGCTCAAATATAACAAACAAAAACCTGTAAGAATAATTGATCATAAACTTCATCTTACGGCAGATTTCTTGTGAGATAGCGTTAATTTTGTGATCCGGTTATTATATATGAATGAAAAGATAAAACATATCTGGAACCAGCGACCACTAATCATAAGTGGCCCTTGCAGTGCTGAAACAGAACAGCAGTTGATGTCGACTGCAATTGAATTGGCAAAAATCCCAGAGGTGAATATCATGAGAGCAGGAATTTGGAAGCCAAGAACCAAGCCGGGTAATTTCGAAGGAGTAGGGAAGATTGGTTTGGAGTGGTTAAGTGAAGCTAAGAAAATAACTGGTATACCTACAACAGTTGAAGTCGCCAACGCTAATCATGTTGAGTTAGCATTATCTCACGATGTAGATGTGTTATGGATTGGAGCCAGAACTACTGCCAATCCATTTTCTGTTCAAGAAATTGCACATGCTTTGGAAGGCGTTAAAATCCCAGTTCTAATCAAAAATCCTGTTAACCCTGATTTAGAGTTGTGGTGTGGAGCTCTGGAAAGAATACAAAAATCCGGTATCGATTATATCGGTTTAATTCATCGTGGCTTTTCTTCATTTGGGAAAAATGTATATCGCAACCCACCCATGTGGCAATTGGCTATTGAGATGAAAAGAAGATTTCGTGAATTGCCAATGATTTGTGATCCGTCTCATATTTGTGGTAACAGACATATGCTTTTGGAAGTGGCTCAACAAAGTATCAATCTCGACTTTTCAGGCTTGATGATTGAAAGTCATATTTCCCCAGACAAAGCATGGAGCGATGCCGAACAACAGATTACTCCTGAACAATTGAAATTGATGTTAAATAGTCTGACATGGAGAAATGAAGCATCACCCGAATTATTATCAAATCCCGGTTTGCAAAAATTACGTGACCAAATGGATCAGCTGGATGATGAACTGATCACTTTATTAAGTCACAGAATGAAATTAGCCGATGAAATGGGAGATGTGAAGCGTCAACAAAATATTACAATTCTACAGACAGAAAGATGGGATACCATATTGCATCGGGCTATTGCAAAAGCAAAATTGCTCGGACTCAGCGAAGATTTTGTCATCAAGTATTTTGAAGCTGTGCATATGGAAAGTATCAATCATCAAAATAAAATAATGAAAAACTGATGCTAAATAATAAGACATACAATATTGAAGGCAAGAAAGTTGAATGTCTTTTTAACATGGATTTGTCTGCTGCATTGAATCTTCATGCAAATAAAAAAAACATCTTGCTTGTAGATGAGCAACTTTATAAATTACATCAAGCCAAATTTGATGGCTTCAATATTATCATAATTCCTTCTGGTGAAAAAAATAAAACACAATCTTGTGTTGATGATATTATCAATCAGCTATTACAATTTCAGTTAAATAAAGACGATTTTATTATAGGTATTGGTGGAGGTGTCGTCACAGATATTACTGGTTATGTAGCTTCTATTTATAAAAGAGGCATTAAGTTTGGATTGGTGCCAACTACTATTTTGTCGATGGTTGATGCGGCTATTGGAGGTAAAAATGGTGTCAATGTTGGGTTGCATAAAAATATGGTTGGAACTGTTTATCAGCCTGATTTTATTTTGTACAATTTTTCTTTTTTAGAGACACTGTCGGATTCAGAATGGATAAACGGTTTTGCAGAAATCATTAAACATGCATGTATTTTGGATGCATCGCTTTTTTCTCTTTTACAACAACATGAGATTAAATCATTTCAAAAAGATGAGGGTTTGTTGATGAAACTCATCATGCAAAATATAGACATTAAATTTGGAGTGGTGCAATCTGATGTGAATGAAGCCGGCAATAGGAAGTTGTTGAATTTTGGACATACTTTTGGTCACGCTATTGAGAATTTACAAGATATTCCTCATGGTGCCGCAGTTAGTATCGGTATGGTGATTGCAGCGAAATTATCAGAAACATATACAGGCTTTACGACAACTTCAACAATTCAGATTATAGAATTGCTCAAAAGGTATGGTTCGCCTGTAACTATAGATGCTGATGGTGAAACACTTTTTAATCAACTGGTAGCTGATAAAAAAAGGACTGGAGATGAAATTCAATTTATTCTTTTGAATGCAATTGGAACTGCGATTATAAAAAATATTGCCATAAACCAACTTAGGATTGATTATAAAGATTTAGCCCAATGATTGCAGTTGTAACGCCTTCAATATTATCCGGCAGTATCATTATACCTTCCAGCAAAAGTGCAATGCAACGCGCTTGTGCATTGTCGCTATTGAATAAAGGGACTACCATTATTTATAATCCCGGAAATAGTAATGATGATTTGACAGCATTGGATATCATTGAAAAGTTAGGTGCTAAAGTTGAAAGAAGTAACAATTGCATAACGATAATGAGCAACGGGGATATCCATCCACCTGCATTTATTAATTGTCAAGAAAGTGGGCTCTCATTAAGAATGTTTACACCTATCATTGCCATTTCAAAAAATACAGTAAAAATAATTGGGACAGGAAGTTTGTTGAAAAGGCCCGTTGATTTGTTTAGCCATTTTTTCGCTGAATTGGGTGTTGATATTAATGCTGAAAATGGATTGTTACCTGTTGACATCAAAGGTCCATTACAGCCTGTTGATATAGAAATTGATGGGAGTAAAAGCTCTCAATATCTCACCGGATTGTTATTTGCTTTTGCGAAAAAAGCAGACAAACTAACTGTCATCACTGTACGTAATCTGGTGAGCAAACCATATATAGATTTGAGCATTCAGCTTCTGAATCATTTTGGATATAAAGTTTTAAATGATCAATATAATCGATTTTTGATTTATCCAACGACTGAAATAAACAGAGATATCTCTTACACAGTTGAAGGCGACTGGAGCAGTGCTTCTTTTTTTATTGTAGCGGCTTTAATTGCAGGAGATTTGTCATTATCAGGATTGGATTTCAATAGTTGTCAGTCTGATAAGAAAATATACAAAGTGCTTGATCAAATAGATGCCGACTATTCTATACATGATGATATTTTAAAAATAAGAAAATCAGCATCAATAAAGCCTTTCGAATTTGATGCTACTGATTGTCCTGATTTGTTTCCGCCATTGGTTGTACTGGCTTTAGCAGCAAATGGGAAATCTGTGATAAAAGGAGTAAGCAGATTGTACGACAAAGAAAGTAATCGGGCAGAAGCATTGGTGAATCAATTTTCTACATTAGGAGCAAGTATCTTTGTGAAAGATGACAACATGATTATTAACGGAGGTAAAAAGTTAAATGGAGGTATTGTAAATTCGCAACATGATCATAGAATTGCAATGGCTCTGGCAGTTGCAGGTTTGATTACAACATCCGAAGTGGTTATTGAAGATGCTGAATCGGTAAATAAATCATTTCCTGATTTTTTTAAGTTGTTACAAAATTGCGGCGGCGTAGTTACATTAAAAACATAAACTCATTTTCATGAATAGCTTTGGCAGAATTTTTAGAATCAGCATATTCGGCGAGTCTCATGGTCCATTGGTTGGAATTACCATTGATGGCGTATTGCCCGGTATTGAATTGACGATGGCCGATTTTGAGAACAAATTGCAAAGAAGAAAGGGTGGCATTTTGCCCGGAACAACGCCAAGGAAAGAAGAGGATACACCCATCTTTGTTTCAGGTATATTTAATGATAAAACAACTGGTGCACCCTTGACCATCATTTTTGAAAATAAAAATGTAATCAGTAAAGATTATGATGAATTAAGAAAGATACCTCGTCCAGGTCATGCTGATTTTGTGGCTTCACAAAAATTTAAAGGATTCGAAGATTATAGGGGAGGTGGTCATTTTAGTGGCAGACTAACATTGTGTCTAGTTGCTGCCGGTGTTGTAGCTGAGAAAATAATCAATCAACTTTCTCCTTCAGTGAACATTCAATCTAGGATTATTGAAATTGGGGGAGAGAAAGAAATCGAATCAGCCATTCAAAAAGCGATTGACGCACAGGATAGTATCGGTGGTATTCTTGAATGTAAAATATCCAATTTGCCCATCGGTGTTGGCGAACCCTTTTTTGATTCTTTGGAATCTTTGATCAGTCACGCTGTATTTGCGATTCCTGCTGTAAAAGGAATAGAATTTGGTTCTGGATTTCATGCCGCAAAAATGAAAGGCAGCGAACACAATGATGCGCTCATTGATGAATCAGGGAAATATTCGTCTAACCATGCAGGTGGTATTGCAGGCGGATTATCGAATGGCAATGAAATTATTTTCAGAATTGCCGTTAAGCCAACATCCTCAACACCTCAAGTACAAAGCTCATTAAATATACACAGTGGAGAAGTAGAGACTTTTTCAATTAAAGGTC
>CALPIT020000214.1 GCA_943323705.2 Streptomyces griseus | reverse complement strand
GGTATTCCCAAAAAAGGATTTTACTGCCGCCCGACAATTTTTACCAATGTGGCCCAATCCAATCGCATTGCACAGGAAGAAATATTTGGTCCGGTGCTGACGATACAAACTTTCAGAACAGAAGATGAGGTCATTGAAAAAGCCAACAACACACCATTCGGTTTGTCAGCAGGAGTATGGACAGACAAGGGGTCAAAGATTTTCAACATGACATCAAAATTAAAAGCCGGTGTCATTTGGGCAAATACATACAACAAATTCGATCCTGTTTCACCGTTTGGAGGGTTTAAAGAAAGTGGATTTGGTAGGGAAGGGGGATTGCATGGATTAGGGGCATACTTAAAGGTTTAAATCGCTTCGCTGGTTTAAAGGTTTAATTCGCTGTGCTGGTTTAATGGTTATGCCGACGTAGGTCTCTGACCGAGTCGAAAGAGTTTGATTTGTTTAACGTTTTAAAACGCTGCGCTGCCTGCCTGCCGGTAGGCAGGGTTTAATGGTTTAATGGTTCAAATTTTGTGGGGAAAGAACATGATTGGGTTGATGATTTTCACATAGTTGTTTGGTTAGGACTTTGGAATTTTAAATCAAAAATGCCAACAATAAAAAGGTTTGAAGATTTAGATGTTTGGAAAGAAAGTAGAATTTTAAATAAAATTATTGGCAGTTTGATTCATGAGAATAAATTCGAGCATAATTTCAGATTGATAAATCAGATAGAGGGCTCGTCTGGTTCTATAATGGATAATATAGCTGAAGGTTTTGAAAGAGGTACAATAGCTGAATTTATTCAGTTTTTAGGATATTCAAAAGGAAGTTGTGGTGAACTTAGGTCTCAATTATACAGAGCAATGGATAGAAATTATTTAGTACAAGATCAATTTAATGAGTTGCTGAAATTGGTTTCAAGAATTAGCGCAATGCTACATGGATTAATCTTGTATTTACAAAAAACAAAAATAAACGGACTTAGAAAAAACAATCCAGATTCCAATAAACAAAACACAATTAAAAATAACCAATAAAACATAATCAATAACCGTTAAACCAGCGCAGCGAATTAAACCGTTAAACCAGCGTAGCGTTTTAAACACACAACAATGGCAACAACAAAAAGACTCTCCGTCCTAAAAACATACAAAATCTACATCGGTGGGCAATTCCCCAGAACCGAATCCGGAAGATATTATGTAGCGTCTAACCCTAAGGGCGAGCATTTAGCGAATATGTGTTTGTGTTCAAGAAAAGACGTTAGAGATGCTATAGGTACAGCACGTAGCGCATTTGGAGGATGGAGTGGAAGAGCAGCATTCAATCGCGGACAAATTTTATATCGTATTGCAGAAATGCTCGAAGGCAGAAAGGCGCAGTTTGTTGAAGAACTAATGTTGCAAGGTTCGAGCAAAGTGGCTGCAGAAAAAGAAGTATCCCTTTCAATCGATAGGTTGATTTATTACAGTGGCTGGTGCGATAAATACCAACAGATATTCAGCAGTGTAAATCCTGTTGCTTCATCTCATTTTAATTTTTCGGCCTTAGAGCCAATGGGAGTAGTGACCATTGTTGCCCCACAACAATCTTCGTTGATTGGTTTGGTATCAGTAATGGCGCCTGTAATTGCCGGAGGAAATACTTGTGTAATTCTAGCTTCTGAAACAAAACCATTATGTGCGGTAACATTCGCTGAAGTGTTGAATAGTTCAGATTTACCGGGAGGCGTTGTGAATATTCTTACAGGAAAAGTTGCAGAATTGTTACCTCATTTATCAAATCATATGGACGTGAATGCGGTTTGTTCTTCCGAAACTGATGCAGCAGCCATAAAAATGGTTAAAGAAAATGCTTCAATAAATGTGAAGCGTACAGCATTCTATGAAGATAAAAAATGGATGAATGAATCAGAGCAATCACCTTATTTTATCAATGACTTTCAGGAAGTAAAAACAACCTGGCATCCGATTGAAAATATTGGAGGGGCAAAAGCCGGTTATTAATCAGTTTATTTGAATTAACAATTTTTCGTATTATATATTGACTAATTTTACAAAAAATTTAAAAACATGAGCACAGGAAAAATTACTTTAATTGTTATTGCAGCTTTATTTGTGATAGTCGGATTTTGGGGATGTAACGGATACAATGGTTTGGTAAGCACAGACCAAGGCGTAAAAAAAGTATGGGGTAATGTAGAAACCAATTACCAGCGCCGTACAGATTTATACAGCAGTGTGATTAAAACCATAGAAGGTTCTGCTAATTTCGAAAAATCAACATTGAAAGAAGTAATGGAAGCCAGGTCAAAAGCCACACAAATAAAAGTAGATATCAACGATCCTGCTTCATTAGCTGCTTATCAAAAAGCACAAGCCAATTTACAAGGTTCATTCAGCAGGTTGATGGCGGTAGCAGAAAACTATCCTAATTTAAAAACAACAGATGCATTTAGAGATTTTCAAGCTCAACAAGAAGGAACAGAAAACAGAATCAATGTGGCCCGTCAGGACTATAACAAAGCCATTGAAGATTACAATCTTAGAGTTAAAAGATTTCCTGGTGTAATATTGGCACGTTTATTCGGATATGCTGATAAGCCTTATTACAAAGCTGATGAAGGCACAGAAAAAGCCCCAGAAATTAAATTCGACATCAAGTAATTATTTTTCATTGCTCTTCATTAGAGTTTTAATGTTATCACATGTTTTCAATCTTCAAAAAGAAACGCTATTTATCTGATGCAGAGAACAAGCGTATTGTTGAAGCATTGAAGTCCACGGAACTTCTCACCAGTGGTGAAATCAGAATATTCATTGAATCCCGAAATCCTTTGGTAAGTACATTGGATAGGGCGATGTCCGTTTTTTTTGAACTGCAGATGGAGAAAACCCAACAACGTAACGCTGTGCTTTTATACATTGCCGTTAAAGATAAAGAAGTCGCTTTGTTTGGAGATGAGGGCATTCACCAACAAGTAGGCCATGAATTCTGGAATCAGCAAGTACAACAAATGATTTCATTATTTAAAGAGAATAACCTCACGGATGGCATTGTCAAATGTTTGGCAGAAGTTGGACAAGTGTTGGTAGAAAAATTTCCATACAAAGAAGGTTTAGATAAAAATGAATTGCCTGATGAAATAGTATTTGGCAATTAAATAAAGAAACTCTTGAAGCACACGATAAAAATATCATTACTTTCTCTATTGCTGATTTGTTTTCAATTCGCATTTACACAAAACATTCCATTTAAGCCACATCCGCCAAGGCTTGTAAATGATTATACCAAAACATTAACTCAGGATCAGCAAAATGCATTGGAAAAAAAGCTTGTAGCTTTTGATGACAGTACATCTACACAAATTGCAGTAATTGTAATTCAATCATTAGAAGGCTCAGCCATTAGCGATTATGCATTGAAGTTAGGTCGTTCTTGGGGAATAGGTGGCGCTGATTATAACAACGGCGTAGTTTTTTTAATTTCAATTGGAGATAGAAAAGTAAATATTTCAACTGGTTATGGTGTGGAGGGAGCTTTACCTGATATCACTGCAAAACATATTATAGATGATGTAGTAAAGCCCAATTTCAAAGGCAGTGATTATTACAGAGGTATTGACGAAGGAACAGATGCTATAATAAAAGCTGTAAAGGGAGAATACCAAACACCAAGAAAAAAAGCAAGAGGGGTTTCGGGATCACGAGCAATTATGGCCATCATAATAGTTATTATAATGTTGTCATTGTTTTCCGGAGGCGGTGGAGGCGGCTCTTTTATGAGTAGTCGTGGACAAAGACGTTATGGAGGGCCAATGATTTTTCCAATGGGTGGATTTGGAGGTTCAAGCGGTGGGAATTCTGGTGGAGGTGGATTCGGGGGCTTTGGCGGCGGCAGCTTCGGCGGCGGCGGTGCGAGTGGAGGGTGGTAGTTTTTAATTGTTTGTGGTTTGTTGTTTGTTGTTGTTTGTTCAAAATAAATTCAAACAAACAACAACAAACAACAAACCATAAACATTCCTTATTTAAACACACTATTCACATACTCCTCAACTTCTTTCCCTTTAGCTTTAATTAATTTGTCGAAAGCTTTTTTATAACCTGGATCAATAAAGCTTCTGTATTGTTCAGGAATCATTTTTCTGAAATTCATCATGTAGTCGATTCCGGTTTTGATTTTAGTGATATCATTTACTTTTAATAAATAATCAGCAAATTTTTCATTCATACTGAATTTTTCCTGGCTTGGAGGCAATTCATTGTATGTACTTGCTACAAAATCAAAATCAGCTTCTGTGCCTTTTGTGATTAATACATCAATAATTGAGTTGCCTAATTCTCCTTTAGCGTCTGTACTATATTTTTTTGCAAGTTCATAAGCACCCTCAGGGTTAATCGCAATCAAGCCCTTGAAAGCAGCACCGGCAACACTGTAAGAAGAATCGTTTATGGCAGTTTCGAAGATAGATTGATATTTTTTATCGCCATTTTTAACCAAGAAATTCAAAGC
>CALPIT020000213.1 GCA_943323705.2 Streptomyces griseus | reverse complement strand
GCCGTTATCGCAGGTATTCCTCAAGATTTAAAATATGATGGAGAAGATACACTTGTTGAAATTGGCAACAACACTACCATCAGAGAATTTGTTACCATTAATAGAGGAAGTAAAGACAAATGGACAACTAAAGTTGGAGATAATTGTCTGATTATGGCCTATAGTCATATTGCTCACGACTGTGTCATTGGAAACAATTGCATCATGAGCAACAATACGCAAATAGCTGGACATGTAACCTTAGGTGACCATTCCATTCTTGCAGGCATGTGTGCTGTCCATCAGTTTGTAAAAATTGGTCAACATGCATTTGTTGCAGGAGGATCGCTGGTAAGTAAAGATGTGCCTCCGTACATCAAAGCTGGTCGTGCACCGCTAAGTTACGCTGGAGTAAATTCTGTGGGACTAAGACGCAGGGGATTTTCAATTGATAAAATCAATCATATTCTGGATATTTACAGAAACATTTTCAACAAAGGCTTAAACACCTCACAGGCACTTAATTTCATTGAAGAAGAATTGCCAGCTACAGATGAGCGTGATGAAATCGTAACATTTATTCGTGAAAGTGAGCGAGGCATCATCAAACGCTTCAACAGAGGTGGCAATGATGATGAATAGATTATAAACATGAACATCCGGTTAAGTAATACAGGCAAGCGATTTAATAGAGAATGGATTTTTCGTGGACTGGATTACCAATTCTTGCAAGGCAAAACATATGCTATCACAGGAGCCAATGGCTCAGGTAAATCAACTTTATTGCAGGTTATTGCAGGTGCTTTGATGCATAGCGAAGGAACTATAGATTTTTCCAATCATCAAAACAATCCTCTTGAAGCGACTCTTGCGTACGCAAACATTGCTATCTCCGCTCCTTATCTTGAGTTGATTGAAGAAATGACCGCAATCGAATTTTTAGCTTTTCATGCTTCGTTTAAAAAATTAATCAAACCGATTGACGAAATCTTGCAGGAAGTAACTTTGCAGTCGGCTGCAAATAAGCAAATCCGCTATTATAGCAGTGGTATGAAACAACGTTTAAAACTGGCACAGGCATTTTTCAGCGACACTACCACTCTTCTTCTTGACGAGCCCACAACTAATTTAGATGAAGCCGGAATTCATCTTTACAAGTCATTGATTTCAAAATACACCACAAATAGGCTGGTGATTGTGTGTAGTAATGATAGGAATGAATATGATTTTTGTGGGGAGGTGATTAAAATTGATAAAGCCCCCTCGGTCCCCATAGGGGGAAGTTGATTGCGTTGTATTGGGGTTGCCACGAATGCACGAATTATTCTTTTTATCTTTTATAACCACGAATTCACGAATTATTTCACTATTGAGTTGTGGAGAAGGTAGCGTTTGTGCAGAGATTTTAATTCATGAGAAAGTGAAAGTTTATTTCCGAGATACCACTTTTGCATTTTAGATTCAATATTTTACATTTTACATTTTCTTAACCACGAATTCACGAATGATTTCACCGCAGAGGTGTGGAGATTATAGAGTTTGCGCAGAGATTTTTCAGTAGATAATTTCTATTGCCCCCTTCTCCCTTGGGGGAAGGGTTGGGGATGTGGTTGCCACGAATGCACGAATTATTCTTTTTATTTTTTATAACCACGAATTCACGAATGATTTCACCGCAGAGGTGTGGAGATTGTAAAGTTTACGCAGAGATTTTAATTCATGAGAAGGTGAATATTTATTTCCGAGATACCACTTTTACATTTTACATTCAATATTTTACATTTTACATTTTCTTAACCACAAATTCACGAATTATTTCACCGCAGAGGCGTGGAGACATTAAAGTGTGCGCAGAGATTTTAATTCATGAGAAATTGAAAATTTATTCCCGAAATACCACTTTTACATTCTACATTCAATATTTTACATTTTACATTTTCAATCACCTTTACTAGCTTTGCGTGAAACCAACCCGTAATAAACCCCAATCATTTTTGACTAAAATAACTCCCTTCCTCCGTTTTATTCCCTTTTAATATTAAACAGTGAATTTGAATTTTGTTTTATTATACATGCAATTTATTGTTGCACTTTAGTGAAACTTTAATTACTTTTACTTTGAAAGAAAAACACCCTATAAGAACGATAGTTTTCTGGAAACATCATTTTGAAGATTTCTTTATCAAACAAAATCAAAAAGTAAAAGACAAAATCATTTGGACATTTGATTTGATAGAAACAATACAAAGAATTCCGAAAACCATAATCAAACATATTGAAGGCACCAATGGTTTATATGAAATTCGTGTTCTGGCTGAAGGAAATAGTTTTAGAATATTCTGTTTTTTTGATAAGGACAAACTAATTGTTCTTGCAAATGGATTTCAGAAAAAAATGCAAAAGACACCAATGGCGGAAATAAAAAAAGCCATAACCATCAAAGTCAATTATGAAAAAGAAAACAAACAAACTGATCACTCTTGAAGCATTTAAAGAAAAGTATTATGGAAAAAGAGGCACCAAAAAAAGAGAAGCATTGGAAGCCGGATATGAAGACTTCAGAATTGGATTCTTACTAAGCGAGGCTAGAAAACAAAAAGGAATGACACAGGAAGAGCTGGCCCAAAAATCAGGTACTACAAAATCATATATCTCCAAAATTGAAAACAATATCAAAGAAGTGCGACTTTCGACTTTACACAAAATTGTGGTAAAGGGATTGGAGGGCAGTGTGGATGTGATGATAAGGGTATAAAAGACGTTTGGGGTTTGGTCGCTTCGCTTGTTTGGTGTTTGTAGCTTGTTGTTCTTCTCAGCAATGTCTCCTGGAAGGGACGTTGCGTATTGAGATTAGCAAGAATTTTTTACCGCAGAGAATCAGAGAAAATAGAGGTTACGCAGAGATGACTTTTCCCCCTTGGGGAATTAACTTCTCAGCAATGTCTCCTGGAAGGGACGTTGCGTATATTAGATTAGCAAGAATTTTTTACCGCAGAGAATCAGAGAAAATAGAGGTTACGCAGAGATGATTTTCCCCCCTTGGGGGATTAACTTCACAGCAATGTCTCCTGCAAAATATCTTCACCTTTTTTCCACTAAAAAAATAAAATCGAAAATATTTTTCCATTAAAACGCCTTTCAAAATCAGTGGAAAAATAAGAAGCGAGTATTTAGATTTATTTAAATTAATTTGGATAAATCTGAATTTGAAAAAATCAATAATGAACTAGATTAATAGTGCCTATAAATAGAGATTATTTTATTAGAGATGTTAAAGGAGATTAATTTGAAAATTCGCTTCATTATCTGCCAAACAAAAAAAGGGATAGTTTATTTTATTAAACATTTGACTCATTTTTTTCGCCATGCTAATCCTTGACGCAACGAACAGAATATCCGTTAGTTTTAGTATCTGATGAACTCCTGCTTATAATACTTGTAAAGTAGGAAATGAAGCGCAAAAAGACCCCTGATGTATTGGGCTCTGTAGCACACCACCAAAAAGCATATACCCCAATTTCGTTGAATGAACCATCGATTTTACGATGAGCTCCTGGGATACCTGAAAATCCACTACTATTAGTTGCGCCAGTATTAGGGCTTACCCAATGTAATGAACCAACTTCTTTCAATGCACCTCCTGCATTATTTGCTCCCCCCAAACAATTTTCTAATAAAGACCACTCCACATCTGAGGGTATGTGCCAACCAATAGGTGCTAATCCTCTTGTGTCATTCACTGCATACCAATTATACAACTTACCATAGATAGCTCCATTATCTGGATTATTATTGTAATAACACCATGCTCCAGTTGTTAAGTTAGCCCATTGTGTAGGGTCCGTTACTTGGGGAATTACGTCCCCATTTCTGTAAATTGATACATCCAAATTTTTAGTAGTCCATATCTGATTGCAAATTGTAACACTTGGTAAATTGGCAACAATATTTGAAGCAGTACCTATTGTCATATTCATCCAAGTACTTCCATTGAAGTAATTCATTTCTCCAGATCCACTATTGCAATCCGTGCAATACACAATCAACCCCGCTGCTGGATTTACAATCGCATTTCGCTGAGCATAAGTCATTCGTGGTGGTAAAAATCCTTGTGTGGTTGAACTTGCGTCTAATACTGCTGATGCGTTAGGTGTTGTAGTGCCTATGCCTACGTTTTGTGCATAAGCAACAAGATTGAAAAATGTAAAGGCAAATATTAAATGTAGAAACTTCATTGGTTTATGGGTAATGTTAAAATGACCTAATTGCTAATGTATAATAACTCCTGTTTTTACAATACCCATCATTGTTACCATCATAACCAGAGGAAAAATCAATATTTCTTGCCCAACCTCCTGGACAATTTCCACCAGAATATCTTTCACTAGAACTCCAAAACGCTCCATTTGCATAATTACCGAGATTTGCTGTTTTTAGTCGATTGTAAACTAATTTCAACTCTTCAAAAGATGGCATATACCAATCATTAAATCCATTTCTTATTAAATCATTGCAAGCCTTGGCAGCTATATTT
>CALPIT020000212.1 GCA_943323705.2 Streptomyces griseus | reverse complement strand
TTCTGATCTTATCATCTTCGATAAGTTTCACAGCATAATCTTTTTTGTGAGCATACCAGTTGCTGTCCCAGCCACGGATAATTCCCAATCTTGCACCTATCGGATTTGTTTTCTGACCCATATTCGGTTTTTAAATATTAGTTTGTATTAATCTTTTTTTGTTGATTTTGTTTTTTTAGCTTTTGGTGCTTCAACAGCAACTTCTTCAGCAACTTCTGCAACCGGAGCTGCTACTGCTTTAGAACCAACTGTATCAACGATAACAGTTACGTGGTTGCTACGTTTGCGAACTCTGTAACCACGACCTTGTGGAGCAGGACGCATACGTTTGATTACTCTTGCGCCATCAACAAAAATTGTTTTTACCACCAAAGCTGATTCATCAGAACCTTCATTCTTTTGTTTCCAGTTGCTGATGGCAGAAACTACCAATTTGCGCAAAGGCACAGCAGGATGTTTTGGGTTATGATCCAAAATAGCCAAAGCTTTTTCAACTTTCATTCCGCGAATCAAATCAGCCAGCAAACGCATTTTGCGTGGTGATGTCGGATAATTATTCAATTTTGCTACTGCTTCCATTTTACTATGTTTAAGGTTTAAAGATTAGCTTTAAAATTTTACTTTTTTAAGCTTAAATCAGTAAACGATTTTTATGATACTTTTTTACTTGAGTGACCTCTGAAATTTCTTGTTGGTGCAAATTCACCTAATTTATGACCAACCATAAACTCAGTTACATAAACTGGAATGAATTTGTTGCCATTGTGAACTGCAAAAGTTTGTCCAACAAAATCCGGAGTAATCGTACTTCTGCGACTCCAAGTTTTGATTACAGTTTTCTTTGCTTTTCCTTCAATGATAGCATTTACTTTACCTTCAAGTTTTGCTTCGATATAAGGACCTTTTTTTAACGAACGAGCCATGTTTTATTTTTTTCTGTTTATTTTCCGGTGTTGGCCGGACATTTTAACAATTAAAAGAATGATTGATTATTTGTTTGGTAATTTTTTACCGTTTCTTCTTTGGATGATCATTTTATCAGATCCTTTACCTCTTGTACGAGTAATTTCTCCTTTAGCATATTTACCCTTACGGCTACGAGGATGACCTCCAGAAGCTCTACCTTCACCACCACCCATCGGGTGATCAACCGGGTTCATCGCAACTGCTCTTGTACGTGGTCTGATACCTTTCCATCTGTTACGACCTGCTTTACCCATGCTTTCCAAATTGTGATCGCTGTTGCTGGTAACACCAACAGTTGCGTAACAATTGATCAACACTTTTCTCAATTCACCACTAGGCATTTTCAATACAGCGTATTTACCTTCCTTATTGGTTAACTGAGCAGACGTACCTGCAGAACGAACTAAAATTCCACCTTGTCCAGGTTGCATTTCAATATTGTGAACATTAGTACCTAAAGGCATGTTTTTCAACATCAAAGCATTACCTAATTCAGGAGCTACGTTATCACCACTCATTACGCTTTGTCCAACTTGTAAACCCTGTGGAGCAAGAATATATCTTTTCTCACCATCGGCATAAGACAACAATGCAATAAAAGCAGTTCTGTTTGGATCGTATTCGATTGTTTTTACGGTAGCAGGAATATCTTTCTTGCTTCTTTTGAAATCAACCAAACGATACATAGTTTTATTACCACTACCCATGTATCTCATCGATCTTCTACCTTGAGCATTTCTACCTGCAGTACTTTTTTGTTTTTCAAGCAACGACTTTTCAGGAGTAGAAGTTGTAATTTCTGCATAAGCATTACCAATTCTCCAACGGGTTCCTGCTGTAATCGGTTTGTATTTTCTAAGTGCCATTTTTAATAACTTTTATTTGTCAAAACTTTGCGGTGCTGACCACCATTCATGAATAAATTAATTTCAATTATACGTTTCCGTAAAGATCAATTGTTTCGCCTGCCACTACAGTAACCAGTGCTTTTTTCTTAGCAGGCTTTCTTCCTACTATAAATCCGGCTTTGGTATATTTAGCTTTCAATTTAGAAGGCATCACCATTGTATTTACTTCTTCAACTTGTACACCATAAAAAGCTTCAACAGCTCTTTTGATTTCAAGTTTATTTGCTTTTCTGTCAACCACAAAAGCGTAACGGTTCATTTTTTCTGCCTGCTTATTAGCCTTTTCAGATAAAATTGGTTTTATTAATACGTCTGACAGTTTCATAATTAATGTTGTTATTTTTTAAAATTCAAAATTCAAAAGTGAAAAGTGAAAAAAAATAAGGTTGATTTTTACTTTTTAATTTTTACTTTTTAATTTTTACGCTTCTGTTTCTGAGAATAATTTTGCTGCTTTTTCAGTCATTACCAAATAGTTGGCATTTAGAATATCATAAGTATTCATATCACTGAGTATTGATCCATTAACACCTTCAACGTTTCTCAAACTCAAGTAAATATTGTCATCATATTCTGGAATCACGAACAAAGCTTTTTTATGACCGATGTTCAATGATTTTAGTATACCAGAGAATGCTTTAGTTTTTGGAGCATCCATAGTAACATCTTCCATTACAACGATTGCATTTTCTTTTGCTTTGTAAGCAAGAGCACTCATCTTGGCTAAATCCTTCACCTTACGATTCAATTTGATATCGTATTTGTGTGGTTTTGGTCCGAAGATAGTACCACCACCTTTATACAATGGGTTACGGAGATTACCCTTACGAGCACCACCAGTACCTTTTTGCTTGTGTAATTTTTTAGAAGAACCTTTCACTTCCATACGGGTTTTCACTTTGTGAGTTCCCTGACGCTGTGCACCTTGGTATTGCTTTACAGCAAGATATATGACGTGATCATTTGGTTCGATTCCAAATATTTCTTCCGGTAGTTCAATTGATCTTCCGGTTTTTTCGCCTTTGCTATTTATGATATCTACTTGCATTTTCTGAATTTTTGAACGCTTAAAAAATGGCGTTTAGTTTTTTATTTCTGAATTAAAACGATTGATCCGTTATGACCTGGAACAGAACCACTCACTAGGATGTAATTCTTTTCAGCGAATATTTTAACTATTTTCAATCCTTTCATTTTCACTTGATCTCCTCCCATACGACCGGCCATGCGCATGCCTTTGAATACACGGCTCGCATCAGATGAGTTACCGATAGAACCAGGAGCTCTCTGACGATCGTGTTGTCCGTGAGATTGTTCGCCGACACCACTAAATCCGTGACGCTTAACAACACCTTGAAAACCTTTACCCTTTGTAGTACCTACCACAGCAACTTTGTCGCCTTCGGTAAATATGTCAACAGTGATGGTTTCACCAACGTTTTTGTCAATTTCGCTATCGCGTATTTCTTTTACGAATCTTTTTGGGGCCGTACCGGCTTTTGAGAAGTGATTGATTTCGGCTTTTACGGAGTGTTTTTCTTTCTTATCGCCGAATGCTAATTGAATAGCATTGTAACCGTCTGTGGCAACGGTTTTCTTTTGAGTTACAACACATGGCCCTGCTTCTATGATGGTTACGGCAGTTTGTTTGCCGGCCTCATCAAAAATGCTGGTCATGCCAACTTTTTTTCCAATAATACTTTTCATTGTATTTGTTTTATGCCCAGCGGTCTGTCAATAATAGTCAGACTTAGACGTTCATATATATTATTCTATTCAAGAACTTGCTTAATGCCTTTCCTGTTATCCAGGAAGGTTCATCAGGCTTTGATTTCAACATCCACACCACTTGGTAAATCCAATTTGCTCAATGCATCAACAGTGCGGCTAGAGCTAGTGTAAATATCTAATAAGCGTTTATGTGTACACAATTGAAACTGCTCACGAGCTTTCTTGTTAACGTGAGGTGAACGCAATACAGTGAAAATTTTCTTGTGTGTAGGTAAAGGAATAGGACCTGTTACTACTGCACCTGTACTGCGAACAGTTTTTACGATTTTTTCTGCTGATTTATCAACTAGATTGTGATCGTAAGACTGTAGTTTTATTCTGATTCTTTGTGACATATAAAAAGAACTTTAAAGTTTCCGTTTTTTAATTTGGAGTGCAAAGGTAGGGGGATGTTTTGAAACAGCAAAGAAATTTAAAGAAAAAGTTTTGATTTAGTTCGATTTAATGATTTTAGGCCCCCGCAATGCCCCAAAAGATGAAGTTTTTATTCCGGAAATAAAGAAAACTTCGTGGTTTTTAGTGTCTTTGAATGGCTAGGGGGAATGTGAAATGTAAAATGTAAAATATTCAATGTAAAATGTAAAAGTGGTTTTTCGGAAATCAAATTATCATTATCTCATGAATAATAACCTCACCCCCAACCCCTCTCCTAGAGGAAGGGAGCAGCCCCCTCAGTCCCCCAAAGGGGGAAGTTGTCAATCTGGAAATGAAAAAGCTTTTGTGGTTCTTTGTGTCTTAGAGCCTTTGTGGCGAGAGGAAAATTCGTGCATTCGTGGTTATAAACCTTCGTGGTTCTTTGTGTCTTAGCGTCTTTGTGGCGAGGAGAGAAATAAGTAATAAGAAAGTAAAAATAAGGAATAAGGAAGT